>CAZUUE010000048.1:0-6181 GCA_964623695.1 uncultured archaeon | reverse complement strand
AACGTGGTCTGTTCGTCTCACAGATCTTAAACCAGTTATGATACAGGATGTCCCTTAAGACAAAGAAGAAGGCTACGATGAAGTTCATTCCCATGAATCCGCCACTGGCTCTAACATTTAGATTCGCATCTTCAAGAGGTTTCACAGTTACGTTCATTCCTCCCCCATCTGTTATCGCAAGCCAAAACCTCCACAAACCTATCAAACTTATCAGTATGACCCATCCTCCAAGTATGAATGCTGGTATCTCGACGTACTCTATGGGTATGAACTCAGATGTAGCTATTTCCCCGGTTGGAATTGTTGGCTTTATAGCCCATAGTAACCCTCCAATTATCAAGGCTGGAATAACTATCACAAATATTGGAAAACTCCAAGGTTTATTCAGAATCCTACCTACGAATTTTGGCCATATGTATTCAGACAGTATCCTTGCCCTTATAGCATTTAGAACTTGTCCTGGAACTGCATCTCTGGGGCAGTACTTCGAACAGTCTCCACAGTTGTAACAAAGCCATATATCTGGATCTTTTATCAATCTCTCCTTAAGACCCCACTGAGCCCAAATCATCTCCTTCCTTGGGAATGGATTGTCATCTGGACTGAGTGGACATACAACGCTACAGTTTGCACACTGCATACATCTCTTTAGACTCTTACCGCCCATCGCAATTATGTCCCTCACAAAATTCGGATCTACATTCATCACACCACCTCCAAAAAATAAAAATAAATAATTTAGAATCCCTTGTATGGATTTGGTCCGATGTTTTGTATCTCTTCGACGAAGCTGTTTATGATCTCTGGAATTCTCTCCCAATCCGTTATTTCAACCTGCTCTATCTTAACTCTTTCCGGCTCAACGAAGAGTCTCTGTAAGGTTTCTCTAACGTTCTCCATCCTTCTGTTTGCAAGTTCACTTCCTCTTATGAAGTGACACTGATAGTCCTCACCAAACTTGCATCCAAGCATCAAAATTCCATCGATTCCCTTTGACATTGCATCTGCCACAAATACGACGTTCACGCTTCCAAGACATCTAACTGGAATTATTCTCACGAGGGGACTGAACTTCAATCCATTCCTAGCAGCCATATCAATAGCTGGATATGCATCGTTTTCACATGCAAAAACCAAGAATCTGAACTTTTCAGATGGGACAGAGATTGCCCTTATCATCGATGAAATCATGTCTATGCTGTACTGCTTAAACGAAATTATCTTTTCTGGACAGGCACCAAAGCAGATTCCACATCTCCTACATCTCAATGGATTTGGCTGCGGTGTTCCCTTTTCGTCCTCATCCAAAGCTCCAAACGGACATTCTTCTGTACATCTCTTACATTGTGTACATCTCTGAAGGAAGAAGTTTGGATAATCTATGTCACCTGTCCTTGGAAATATCGTTGCACCTTTCGAAACCAACTCGACGGTTTGAATCGCCTTCAAGGCTGCACCTCTTGCATCTATCTCACAATCTCTTATCGTCATCGGAGCCCTGACACATCCGGCTGGGTATATTCCAGTTCTCCTGCTTTCATACGGGAAGCATATGTAGTGTGAATCTGGGAATGCGTACTTAAGCGTTGGAAGTTCTGGACCCTGTCTGTATTGTAGATTGAGTATCCATTCTTTACCTTTCTTTTCAAGTGCAACCTCCAATGGAATAGCTGGCTTTACATGTTGGTATATCGTTGCACCCTCCTCTTCAGGATACTCCTCCTTTATCGTATATAATCCATACATCGATGAGAGCATTCCAGTAGCAAGGACAACCATGTCAACGTCTACGGTTATATCTTCTCCAAGTAGAGTGTTTGTAACTTCAACTCTAAGCTTCTCACCTATCTGTTTAACACTCTTTATTTCTCCTTTCGTCAAAAATACACCCTCATCCTGCTGAGCCTGCTTGTAAAACTCTTCATATATTCCAACAGTTCTCATGTCTCTGTAAAATATGTAAGCGTTTGAATCTTTGTTCATCTCTCTCAGGTAGAGAGCTTGTTTGAGTGATGTCAGACAACATACACTGGAACAGTATGGTATGTGTTCAGAATCTCTCTGTCCGGCACAGAGTATGAATGCAACATCTTTAACCGGTCTACCGTTAACTTCAAGCCTACCTTCCTTAACCATCTCCTCAAATTCAATGTTCGTTACGACACCTGGTAATCCGTAACCCAAGTGAGCCAATTTCGTTGCATCGTAAGGTTTCCAACCGCTTGCCAGTATGATCGCACCAACCCTAAACGATTCCTCTTCACCGTTCCTTTCAATTACAACGTTGAACATCCCGGGTTGTCCAGAGATGGACTTCAACTTCGACGATGTGTAAACTTTTATCCTCTCGTTTCCTTCAACTTCTCTTAACTTCTCGTTTATGTACGAACCAGCATCTACGAGTTCCTTGTACGGGAACTTACCCGGTAAGATCTTCTTGAACTTTCTAACCCATCCTCCTAACTCAGGTTCCTTCTCAACCAAATAAACGTTGTATCCTGCCTTTGCGCATTCTATCGCCGCAGTCAAACCCGTTACACCGCCACCTACAACGAGTATGTCCTTTGAAGTCTCTTCTATGTAAGGTTCTGGTATTTCGGTCTTCTGAGCTTGAACTATACCCATTCTTACGTAATCTTCAGCCAGCTCTTGTGTGTCTTCATTTATCTCGTGACTCCATACAACGTCCTCTCTTAGATTTACTCTAACCGTTATCGTATCGAAGTTAAACACGTCATGCTTGTATCTAGGTGAACATGCACAAATCACAACGGCATTAACGCCACTCTCAATGTCCTTCTTTATCATTTCAACTCCGTCCTTACTACAAAGCGCGTTATGGATCTTTGGTGTGATCTTAAACTCGTTTTCAACAACACCTTTAATCTTCTCTATGTCAAGCTTTCCTATGTCGCAGCCCGTGCATATGTAAACACCAACATTCTTCTCCATTCATCTCACCCCCCTAACAACTTGAATTGCCTTAACAACTGCTCCGGTTGCATCTCTGTTACTCAATGCAACATCTGCAGGCATCCTTGCGACGCCACATGGAATTATACCTTCCTTCTCAATTACAAATCCGTAATCATCGTACTCCAATCCCTCGATCCTTTCAACCGCTGTTGTGGGTTGCATTCCGACTGCCAAAACAACCAAGTCAGCTTCCAGCTCTGTTCTTTTACCTGTCAACGTGTCCTCTGCATAAACGACAGCTTTACCGTCCCTTGATTCAACCTTTGCAACCTTACCTCTAATGAAAACTATGTTTTCATCTTCCTCCACTCTCTTAAAGAAGTCCTCATATCTACCGTAAGCCCTCACATCTATGTAGAATATGTAAACTTTTGAATCTGGAATCTGCTCCCTGACGTACAAAGCGTGTTTCATAGTTGCAAGACAACATATCGCAGAGCAATAAGGTAAATGGTTCTCATCCCTTGAACCAGCACACTGGGCAAACGCAACAACCTTGGGCACCTTTCCGTTCAAAACTATCTTACCTTTTGTTGGTCCGTTTGGAGATACCAACCTCTCCATCATCATATTCGTTATCACGTTCGGACTACCAAATCCCAAAGTTTCAAGTTTTGTAGCATCGTACGGATTGTAACCAGTTGCAACTATTATAGCCTTAGCGTTTATCGTCATCTCTTCGGGTTGATCCTCTAAATCTATCGCGTTGTATCTACAAACCTTGACGCATTCACCACATCTGTTACAGGCGTTTGGATCTATCACGTAACGGTATGGATATGCCATATCATGGGGTAAGTATATCGCCTTAGTCTTACTCATTCCGAAGTCGAAGTCGTTCGGTCTCTCAATTGGACAGACCTTTTCGCACTCACCGCATGCCGTACAGTTCTCATTCACAAACCTTGGAGACTTCTCTATGAATACATTGAAGTCACCTACGACACCTTCGACCCTCTTAACCTTTGCATTAGTAATGACTTCAAGATTTCTGCAGTTCTTTAATCTCTTTAAGAATATTTCTAATCCACAGAAAGGTGGACACATCTTTGGGAAGTATTTGGTAAGCTGAGCAACTCTTCCACCAAGATACGGATTCTTTTCAACGAGTGCCACGCTATAACCAGTTTCCGCTGCCTCGACAGCTGCTGTTAAACCAGCAATACCACCACCAATAACCAAGATGTCTACGTTCATACCGATCCCTCTTTAAGCATTTTGGAGTAATTTTAAGAGGTTTAAAAGCGTTTCTATATTCATTCCAGCAATGATCTGTCTTTATATAGCCCACTGCATAGGTATGTGTCTGGCACTCGTACTGAGCACTTGAGATGTTTATTCAAATGAAGGTTCACTCCTCCGATTCTTCGTGGTACTTTACCTTTTCCAATCTCCTCCCCGTAAACATGGATTTTATGACACCGAATATTATTACAGCATAGAAGTGGGTCAGAACTATTACTCCAAATACAAACATTCCGAGCCTATGTACTATTCTAAACAGTGTGTAACCGTCATCGACCATCAAAGCCCTGGCGACATCGTCGAAGGCGTTGTATATGAAGTTAAGGTTGAAGTATATGGATAGACCTGTTATTCCCATTACTACAGCAAGCGCGAAATATGTCCACCAAACCAGAATCTCGGTCGGTATTATCTTCTCAACGTATTCTTTTTTTTTCGGATCGTAACCCCTCGGATCCTTGACGTGCGGCCCTATCTTAAACCATGCCCTGAGCTCTGCTATGAAAAATTTTATACCGTATGGAATTCTGATAATGCTGAAGAACTTCCATTCCTTCGTGATTATGTATCCAAGCATCACGAACCAAGCCACACCGAAGACTATACTCGTATAGAAATGTATGTCGAGGAACAGGGATTTATCGGGTGCTTTAAGGTTGAAAACCCTTCCTATAAACAGACCTGTGATTAAGAGTATGAAAAAAGTGGAAAATATTGTCCAGTGACATATCCTGTAAAATAATGAATGTCTGAGGACTTCTATTTTATCTTCTTTCATTCTACTTCTTCCCCCTTACGTGCCTTCCTGTATGTATTATTAAACCGCCTATAACACCCGCTAGTAAACCATATCCGATCAGGTCAACCTGCACTCCGAGTATTGTTTTTCCTATGGGTATGAACGAAGCCTTACTAGGTCCCAGCACCTCTCCCTTTTGAACGGTCTGCGGATACATAACTTCCGCCTTTTCATGACAGAAGCTGCAGTCCTTAGCCTTCTTTGTTATCGTGTGCGGACAGTACTCAACCCATCCGATGTGTGTCTTGTTTTCATAGCTGACGTACATCAGATACGCAGGCTTTATCCTCCCGTCATATCCTCTTATTAGCCAGAACTTGTCCGTATAGCTCTTGTCTATCTTTTTCTTCTTTTCCTTAATTAGAATGTCGAGGTGACAGTTGTAACAGGTCTGGTACCATCCAGCATGGCAAGCGTAGCATGCAAGCTTTCCGTCATGAATCCTGTGCGCGATCTTGTTAGGATCGTACGTCGCGGTCATGTTCTTCACAACCCTTCCAGTGAGGTGGCAGTCCTCACATCTAACCTTTACGGCAAGCTTCTCGCTCGTGTAGTATTTTCCATCACCGTGTATCTCTTCAACTGTATGGCAATCTGTGCACTCCAATCCCTTCTCGTAGTGAACATCGGGATTTGGACCCTTTGCCTTCATCCCTCCAAGGTATCCGACGTAGTTAACACCAGCTCTGGCGTGATGACACTCAACACAGACCTCCATCGGTACCTTCTGCGTATGGGCAGTCGTGAAGTTTCCGTGACATGAGGAGCATTCGGTATGGCACTTCATACATCCCTTGGGCATGTCAACTCCAAAGGCCTCACCAGCACCCTTTCTGAACTCTTCTTTCATACCTGCCAGAGTGTAGTGAAGGGATTTTGTGAAGTTCTCGGCTATATCTGTATGGCATTTTCCACACTCCTCATGAGTTGCCTCCTTTACAACTATCTTCTGAATTGTCTCGTTCGGTATAAATGACGATCCGCTGGGACCCAAAACCTCTCCTTGTCTGGGATACATCACTCCGCACAATCCAATGGGTATTACGAACAGTGCCACAAGTAAGAGAGCAAGTACTAGCATCTTATATTTCATACATTAAGATTTGATGACAAGATCTTAAAATACTTCTTATTTATTAGATTATATCTAAATTATTTAGA
>CAZUUE010000047.1:5034-6218 GCA_964623695.1 uncultured archaeon | reverse complement strand
TCTCTGAATTTTTATCTGATTGCCAAATACTTCACTTTGTCATCTACTGTTTAGTGCGGGGAGGATGTCAAATCGAAATTATTTAGCGTGCAGTTAATATAACCTTATGCTACTCGTCAAAACCCTCAGAGGGATGGAGTACGTCGCCGGTGATCTTATAAGGGAGAGGTTGGGTGACGTGAAACTTGAGATAAGACCTCATGGCTATTTGGGATTGATAATAGTCCATTCTGACGATCTTGATAAGATCAGAGATATTCCAGAGATTGAAACGATAATACCAATCGGTATAGTTTGCAAAGCTGATGTTGATGAGATAGTTTCGAAGGCCGATGAAATAGTTGAGATGGCTGGAGATTTCAACAGCTTTGCAATAAGGACAAAGAAAAGGGGTAAAAAGCATGATTTCAGCAGTTCAGACATAAACGTTAGACTTGGAGCGAGGATCAAAGAGATGACAGATGCAGATGTCGATCTTGAGTTTCCAGATAAGGCTGTTTACGTTGAGATAATCGGAGATAAGGCTTACATAGGCGTAATTGAGGGTAAAGAAGAGAGGAGAAAGTATACACCCGAGAAGGTAGATTCTAGGAAGATACTTAGTAAGATTTCACTTGTTCAGATGCCGTACCTTGAGGATTCCGCAAGGGAGATGGGTGAAAAGATTGGAAGATCTGCACAGACTTTTGAGGTTAAAGAACTAGTCATAGCTCCGTTTGGGTATGTAAACGCTTACGAGCTTGAAGCCTTTATAAAGGGTGTTAGAAGGGGGATAATTTCAAGGTTGGAGATTCAGAGAAGAGCTTATGCAAGAGAAGTCAAAGAAGTTCCAGTATATGTTCAAGACCTCTTTCAGACTGCAAGAGATAAGAGGAGAAAGAACAACGTTTTGATTGTTACAGATCCAGTTGGGAAGCAGTTGAAAGATGTTAAGGAAAAACTTAAGAGGGACTTGAAGTATGCTAACGAAGTAGTCGTGTTCATGGGGAGTAGGCAGGGAATTCCAAAAGGGGTCTTTAGATTGGCCGATTATGTGATCGATTTAGCTCCTTACATAACTTTTGCAACCGAGCATGCAATCCCGGCGAGTGTAATAGCACTTGTGAGTGTTTACGAGGAAGTTGATTGATCAAAATCGATCAACAAGTTAATATACCAAAAACTAATTTTTAATATGGCGACAT
>CAZUUE010000047.1:0-4934 GCA_964623695.1 uncultured archaeon | reverse complement strand
TCAAAATCGATCAACAAGTTAATATACCAAAAACTAATTTTTAATATGGCGACATTGAATACGGGCTTAATCATAGTAGGTGCCTATGCAGATAAGGTCAGAAGGACACTCTTCGCACAGCTCAGAGATAAGGTTAAGTCTAAGGAGATAGATTCAAAGATGATTGCAAAGGCAAGCGGAGATCTGAATAAACTGCTTTACGAGATATTTGTAAACAGATTGAAGCTTAACAAAGGTGACGTTGTTAGGATAGTTGTCGATTACGATGTTGAGAATGGAAATGTGATTTGGAACTTGGATTCACTCAGGATAGAAGTTTTTAAGAGACTTCCAGAGGAAGATTACGCTGAAATAGTTAAAGAGAGTGTTAAGAGGATTGAGGAGCTTGAGGAGGTTGAAGAGGTTAGGATGAGGATTGAAAGAGTTGGTCAGACTGATTTGGGCGATTTCGTTTATGAGATAATGGTTGGAGATGAAAAAGTTGGAGCGCTGGTTTTGACACCTTTGAACGATGAGGGGATAGTTAGGGGGGCTTTGGTAAAACCAAATCCGGTTATCATTGAAAAGACAAAGGTTAATCTTGAGAATTTGGAAGAAGAACTTTTAAGGGTCGTTGAAGAGAAGGGAAAGGTTGTCGAGGAAGATGAAGCCAAGAAAATAATTGAAGATATAGAAGGAATGATCGGATGAAGTTTGAACGATGATTTTGTTTAGTTAAGGTATTCCTAAAAGAATTTAAATACTTGATGATTATTATTAGTTTAAAAATAATTTTTTGATAATTATCGTTTGTTTATCAACTCGACATGGTTACAATTTTTAACGAGCATTATGGTACTCGTTTAAACTTACACGTTAGGTGACATCTGGAACAGTCTCAACCTAAAATCGACAATAAACTAATTGAATTAAGACATTTTATGAATTAAAATAGCAAAAAGCTTAAATATGGATTATACTTTATGAAGTAGGGTGACGGCGGGTTAGCTTAAACGCTATCCCCCGTCGTCAAAAATCGTAGGGTTTAAATATGGGTTATGTGAGGGAAGTTTTGACCTGGGAGGTAGAGAGGTATGAGTAGGGTAGGATTGAGGATAGGTCTAGTGGTCACATTATTGTTAGTGATTGCAATAGGTTCAGCAATGGCTGTTGACGTTGAATACAGTCTAATTGCACCACCCGCAGGAGCACCTTGGACGAGTGCTGGAGAGGTTATAATAAAATTCATCGATGTCGATAGGCAGAGAACTGGAGTGGGTGCGGATGTCATACAAATAACAGATCCGGCGCTTGGTGTTAGAAACTTTGCAGGTGTTGAAATAGAATACGGTAAAACTTTCACATTGAAAGTTGAAACTCAGTATTCAGAGAAGATGGTGATAAGATTCATAGATGCCGAAACTGGAACTACCGCATGGTCCAAAGAGTTTACGGGTAGCTTTAGTGAAACCATAGATACTGCTTCAGCTAATCTAAAACCAGGATGGTATTACATTCAAATAGGCCCAGTCCCAGCGAGAGCAGGTGTTGCTGGCGTCACGTTGGTCACTGCTCATGACACCAACAACAACAAGGTGGTAGATACACAGGGAGATCCTACGTTTGGAAACGTGTTCCTTGATGCTGCAAACAATCCTTTCAACATCCTGTACGTGTTACCTGCTGAGAACAAGGCTTTAATCGAAATTGAGCTTAAGAATCCAAGCGATGAAATCGCTAAGGGTGATTTGGTCACATTTGAAGTAAGGGTTTATGGAAGAGCCACTTTCGACTGGAGACTTGAAGGTCCATACGACATGGCCACAAGATTATTGAGTGCAAGAGGTGTTGGTTTAGTCGATCACAAAGCCACGATCACAATAAGTACTGTTGACGTAATCGAAAACAGAGAAGGTGGAACAGGGACATACAAGTTCAAGGTAATCGATTCAGGCAATCCAGATAACACCAAGGAGTACATCTTTAAGGTTGTTGATATAACGATAACTGCAAATGTAGATAAGAAGGAGGTTCCTATAAGTTCCACCGTTGAGGTTTCTGGAGTTACGAACATCGCTGACACTGGAGACGATTACGACGATGACGACACCCTGCCTGGAACACTCGTGAACAATCCTGCTTTGATGCATCCAACTGTTGGATATACCGTCTTCACAAGTGACAACTTGATTCTCATGTTTCTGACCGAGGGAACATACGTTAGCAAGAGTGAGCTTAAGATTGTCCCGTTTGATCCAGCGTGGGGTGGTGTTCAAGCTAAGATCGATGACGACAACGATGGACTGGTTGATGAGGATCCTGTGAACGGTGCGGATGACGATGGAGATGGAGTTGTTGATGAAGATCCTCCGAACATTGTCGGCATCGGTAGGGGAATAGACAACGATAACGATGGATTGATTGATGAAGATCCCGTGAACGGTAGAGATGACGATGGAGATGGAGTTGTTGATGAAGACCCAGTAGATTCAATCATAGGTCCAGGTAGAAACGTAGATAACGACTGTGACGGTGCGTTCGATGAAGATCCCGTAGACGGTAGAGACAATGATGGAGACGGACTGGTTGATGAAGATCCGGCTGAAGTGATAGCCGGAATGCACTTTGCAATTTGGATTGCACCTGTAGATGTCGACACTCCAACGGCAGAGGTCGTTCAGAACAACAGATACACGCAAGACTTCCTTGGAATAATAGATGCAAACGGTAATTGGGTTGCGAGAGACGATGATGACAACGACAGAGTTCCTGACATCCTCGATGACGATAAGGGATACTTGATAAGAGATGTCGCTGTGGAGGATGTTGCCGATGGTGAGTACTCCCACGAGTTCGATCTAAGCACACTTGGATTAACGAAGGACAATACGGGTGATTGGCAGATAATCTTAATGACATTCACAAGACTTAACCCAACAGTGATAAGGATTGCAGATCACAGTGTGTTGGATTACAGCACGAGCGAGGTCGTATACATAAAGGCGGTTGAACCCACTGTATCAATCAACTACATCGGTGTCGTGGCGAGAGGTGAAACGTTTAAGATAACTGGAAGTGCTGGAGTTAAATCTGGTTGCTACGTATGGATATTCGTTGAGGATGGAAAGAACAACTTCGATCCAAATGTGTTCTATCAGAGAACTGGAATAGCAGCACGTGATGAACCGCAAGATGAGGATCCCAGTGATGCAATACTCGATGTGACAATCGGTGCTGAGAAAGGTAACTACATAATGGTTCTTGTAGACACTGAAGGAAAATTCGAGTCACCAGACATAGATGTCAATCCAGATGCAAGGTTGGGAACTTACACGGTTAAAGCAATCGTTACAGATACCAACAGAGGTATAAACGTTCCAGATCCAGACCAAAACGACTGGGTTGCCAGTACATCTGTGGAGATTAAAGTCGTGAAGCAGAAGTTGGAGGTCAACGTAACTTCGACGGCTGCAGTAGTTGGAGGAAAGATAACGATATACGGTAACTCCACGACGGATTACGTATACGTGTTTGCAAGTGAACCGAATATCTTCAAAGATGTCGCAGAACTACCGACACAGACCAGAATACCGAACCCAGCATCGATCACGGTAAGGATTCCAGTCGTCGATGGTAAGTTCAGGAAAGACCTTGAGGTCTTACCAGCTGTAGATGAGGGAACTTACATACTCTATGTGTTTGCTCCATCGAATCCGAACCTGATAGACGTTGCAAGTGATGCTCAGGATGCTTTGAGCATAGTCGTAAGGAAGATCGGTATCACAGACTATCCATCAGAGGTTATAATAGCTAGGGGTGAATCGAAAGAGCTTAAACTTAAGGTGAATGCCGAAGATGACGATCATGTTGCAGCTTACATAAAGTTCGAAGGTAAGGGTATTAAGTACAGATACGCCGGTGGAGCTGAGATCCATCCCGTTAACCTGACATACACGATAACCATCGATCCATACTACGATGGAGCGGCATTAACTCCAAATCCATACGATGTCGATGCTGCCGGTAGGATAACAGTTAACGATGCGCTTCCTTCAGGAATGTATTCTCTGGAGATCAAGCTCTATGAGTGTGAGCAGGTAGGTGGACAGTGGAGACCGAAGGAGGAAGTTCAGAGATTGGTTATTCCTATAACGGTCAAGGACGTTGATTACGAAGTGGAAGTTCCAGCATCAGTTACAACTGGTGAGAAGTTGGTCATAAAGATAACTTCGGATCCACCAAGGAGTGACGAATACGACGATGTTTACGTAGTGCTGGCATACGAACTAAAGGAGTACGTTCAAACTGCATCGTTTGAGAACGGAACAGCGATAGTTGAATTCGAAACTTACGGTCTACCATTAGGAAAGGCCAAAGTCTACGTAAGAGACACGATGGGAACTGTTGCAGATCAGAATGGAGTTCAACCATACAATCCGTTCGACATCAGAGACTACTACGATGTCTCACCAGTGGAGAGTTTTGCAAGGACATACGGTGCGGACGATGACATCTTAGTCATCAAAGAGATTGAGATCGTCTCAGCTGCAGCGGTAACACCGACTCCAACGACGCCAACTCCAACTACTCCAGCTGTAACACCAACGACCCCAACACCAACTACTCCAACACCAACGACCCCAACACCAACCACTCCAATCACAACACCACCTACAAGCCCACCGCCAACAACCACAACACCGTCACCAGGATTTGAAGCAATCTTTGCAATTGCGGGACTCTTGGCGATAGCGTACCTACTGAGAAGACGTTAAACCCAAACTTTTTATTTCATTATTTTTTAAATTTAAACCTCCTCAAACTTTAACGTTATGTCGTTTTTAACCTTAAACTTAAATCTCAAGATATTCATTTTATCCTTATATTTTATCCTTATATTCGGTTACGATTTACCGTGTCGATGTTGGAACAACATGACATGATAATAAACTTTT
>CAZUUE010000046.1:0-6288 GCA_964623695.1 uncultured archaeon | reverse complement strand
AATCTCCGCTAAATGTTAAGGAATTGAAGAAAACAATTGCTAAGGCTTTCAAAAAACTGATCAATATCTTTTGCAAAAAGGTGGATTGAGAAGTTTCTGAGTGATAAGTTTAAGATGTTATGCCCTTAACCATAAATTACCATCAAAATTGATAGATCCTTGCATGCTCATATCCACTCTGCAGGGCTACGATTAAAATAACTCTTATCACGGCTATTAAAAACAACAGGAATAATGTAACACTTTCGATAGTTTAAACCTTTTACTTTTGAAATTCCAATCTTTCCAAAACTCTACAAGCTTTTTATTAGCTAAAGCCTTTCGTTCATTTTTCACTTCGCAACAAAGCGAAAATCTCACCCAACTCTATTAACCCATCTAAAAATACGAGAACTTCTTACTTGCATTCTCAAAAATGATTAATAGCTAATTTTAACCTCTAGGTTATGATTTCCGTTCTCTCCTCAAGGTGGTTTAAGGAACATTCAACCGCCTTGAGGAGTTCTCCCTTTCGGGAGCTTTCGCGGGGAACGGGGCTCCGCACATCCTGACCGAACAAACCCACATCCCGCCCCTTAAGGCTTTCGGGTTTCTAAAATTAAATGTCCCTTATTGTATTTAAATGTTACTTAAATTGAAAACTGCGTCGAACCCTACTAGATTCAAACACATAGTATATTCTGAGTTCGTTACAGTTAGAAATAAAGCTTAATATAGTGTTTCAAAGGTAAACATACCTTAACCTTACAACAACATTTTTAAATAGTGATTTGCAAACGTTGAGCAATGGCTAAAAGACCACTCGATGTCTTGAACAGAGCACTACAAACGCCAGTGCTTGTAAGGTTGAAAGGTGGGAGAGAGTTCAGAGGTATCTTAAATGGATACGATATACACATGAACCTGGTATTGGAGAACGCCGAGGAGATTCAAAATGGTGAGGTTGTTAGGAAGTTGGGTAACGTTGTAATTAGGGGAGATACCGTCGTCTTCATATCTCCATCGGAGTGATGTGGTATGTCTGACGGAACAGCTTCGATGGGTAAGAGGGGGAGAAAGAGGGTTCATGTGAAATGTAGAAGGTGTGGAAAGACATCATTTCATAAGAGGAAAGGTTACTGTGCACACTGCGGGTTTGGAAGGAGTAAAAGGTGGAGGAGTTACAACTGGTTGAAGAAGAAGTAGATGTGTGGTGTCGTTGGTGTTTACTGTGAGGATCGGGATTTAACTTCGACTTTGACTTATTATTCACTTTACTCCTTGCAACACCGAGGTCAGGAATCGTCTGGGATCGCAATCTATTCTGATGGAATAAAGATCTATAAGGGTATGGGCTTTGTCACGGAAGTTTTGAAAGATGTCGTTCCAAAGATCAAGGGTAAGATCGCTGTCGGTCATGTGAGATATTCGACTACAGGCGAATCGAAGCTTGAGAATGCTCAGCCGATCTTGGTCAGATCTAAGGTAGGTGAAATTGCGATATGCCACAATGGGAATCTCGTAAACTACCGTCAGTTGAGGGAGATATTGGAGAATGAGGGGAGAGTTTTTGCAACGACTTCAGATACGGAGATAATAGCTCAACTACTTTCAAACTTCCTCATGAAATACGACATCTATGAATCCCTTCAGATCTTAACTGAAAAGCTCTTGGGAAGTTACACGATAACAGCTTTGATAAACGATACACTCTTAGCTTACAGGGATCCATTTGGATTTAGGCCACTCTGCATAGGTGAAGTCGATTCTGGATACGTAATAGCAAGTGAGAGCTGTGCCTTGGAATCTCTCGATGTGAACAAGATCGTAGATGTCAAACCGGGCGTAGGAGTCATTATTGAAGATGGGAACATTGAGTTCTTTAGAGTTGCAAGAGCAAAGAGGCTTGCGAGATGCGTCTTTGAATACATATACTTCGCCAGACCAGATTCTGTTATAGACGGTGTTTCCGTGTACAAGGCAAGATACAACATGGGTAGAAACCTAGCTAAAGAGAGCGCTGTAGATTGCGATGTCGTTTCTCCAATTCCAGACAGTGGAACAACTTGTGCAATTGGATACTCGATGGAATCGAAGATACCTTACTCCGAAGTTTTAATAAAAAACAGATATGTCGGTAGAACTTTCATAATGCCCGAGCAAAAGCTTAGGGAACTCTCCGTAAGGATAAAGATGAACGTCGTCAAGGAGAACGTTGAAGGGAAGAGGATAACACTCGTTGATGACAGTATAGTGAGAGGGACAACTTCGAGGAAGATAGTTGAGATGGTTAGAAAGGCAAGCGCCAAGGAGGTTCACTTTAGAGTCGGGAGTCCACCTATAATCGCACCATGTTACTTCGGAATAGACATGTCCACAAGGGAAGAACTCATAGCGAGTGGTAAAACTATCAATGAGATCAGAGAGATACTTTTAGCTGACAGTCTGGCTTATCTAAGCTTAAAGAGCCTGATCAGATCTATTGGATTTAAAAGGGATGAGCTGTGTTTGGCTTGTCTAACGGGAGTTTATCCAGTTTGTGTCCCTGGGGAGGTCTGCGATAATTACAAATACGATGTGAAGTATTGAATGCATGGGTAGGGCTTGGAAGTTTGGAGATGATGTGGATACGGATGTCATAATTCCTGGAAGGTATCTTACAATAAACGATCCAAACGAACTCGCAAAGCACGTTTTTGAAAATTTGAGACCCGAGTTTGCAAAGAACGTTAAAAGTGGTGATTTCGTTGTAGCGGGTGAGAACTTTGGATGCGGTAGTAGCAGGGAGCATGCACCACTTTCTTTAAAGGCTTTGGGTGTTTACGTCATAGCAAAGTCGTATGCAAGGATATTCTTCAGGAACGCTATAAACATAGGACTTCCAGCCTTCGAGTGCAGGTACACAGATAAAATAAGCGATGGAGATGAGCTGAAGCTTGATCTTGAAAGGAACGTAGTGATAAACCTAACGAAAGATGAAGAGTATCTGATAAACCCTGTTCCAGAGTTCCTAAGGGAGATAATAGAGTGTGGAGGGTTGATAGAGTTTTGTAAAAGGGTGATAAGATGTTGAGTGTGAATGAAAGAGCTTACAGCATAGTTGAAGATCTAATGGAGTTCGAAGAGGATTATTGCGTAAAGGTTCACGAGCTTAAGAACAAGGCAACCGTGATAGACTGCGGTGTTAATGCCAAAGGTAGTTACGATGCCGGTATGTTCTTCGTTCAAATCTCAATGGGTGGTTTGGCAGGAGTTAACGTTCAACTCGAAAACGTAGAGAACATCTCGATACCATTCATTTACGTTTATACCGATTATCCCGCTTTGGCTTGTTTGGGTTGTCAGATGGCGGGTTGGAAGATAGAGATGGACGGATTTGAAGGTTTTGCAAGCGGTCCTGCAAGAACATTGGCTTTAAAGCCAAGAGAGATATTTGAAGTTTTGGATTACGAGGACGATGCAGAGTACGCTGTCGTAACTTTCGAATGCAACAAGTTACCGAACGAAGAGGTTGCGGAACAAATAGCCCTCGAATGTGACGTAGATGTGTCGGAAGTTTACATGCTTGTCACTAAGCCAGATTCGTTGGTTGGTGCAATTCAGATAGTTGGTAGAGTTGTGGAGGTAGCTCTATTCAAGTTAAAGAGCTTGGGATACGATGTAAACAAGATCAGAAATGCGATGGGTAAGTGTCCGATTCCACCGATATGCGATAAGACAAGCACGATCGCAAACGACTTCATAGCTTATTACGGAACTGTTTACATAGTTTCCGATCTGTACAGTGAAATATTTGAGAGTGCAACTTTTGATAAGACAGCTTACTACGGTAAAAGCTTCGAAGAGATAGGTGACTTCTTTAGCTTGGATCCTTCAGTCTTTGCTCCTGCTCAGATAGTTTTAAATGCTGAAAACAGATCAAAGGTATTTGGCAAACTGAACCCAGAGTTTATACTCAAATCGTTCGAAATTTAAGGGGAGACATCTATGGCTCTGGAGAGACTCCTTAAGATAGTCGAAGAGATTTACGATCAGATGAAGAGGGGAGAGATACCGGAGATAAAGTTGGTGACAAGAAAAAAGCAGAACATAGAGTTTGATGAGAAATCTGAGGTTTGGATTTATGGAGAGAAGAAGTCCGTGAGATCTGCAAAAACCTTAAGGGGGGCTTATCAGCTTTTAAGGATGGTTTACGTGATAGGATTCTTAAAGGATCTTTTAAATCAAAACAGATCCTCGACGTTAAGGGAACTTTATTACATATCTGAGAACTGGGGAATTGCAAAGTTCAACGAGCAACTTGAGAGCGACAGGCTTATAGAAGATCTCGAAATTCTAACAGGTTTGCAGAGAGAATCTTTTAACGTTAGACCGGAGGAAGATGGTGCTACGGTATTCGGTGATCTGAAGATAAGAGAGAGGACGAGAAGGGGTGAGAGGATAATCCACTGCCAAGACGACGTTGGAGAGGCTGGATACCAGATTCCAACGAACGTGGACAGTTTAGAGTTTCTTGAGTGTAATGCGGATTTTGTAATTGCAATAGAGACGGGTGGTATGAGAGACAGACTTGTGGAGAATGGATTTGACGAGGATTACAATGCCATAATAGTTCATCTTAAGGGTCAACCGGCGAGAAGCACGAGGAGACTCTTAAGGAGATTGAACGTCGAACTGGGTTTGCCTGTTGTCGTTTTCACAGATGGAGATCCTTGGAGTTACAGGATATATGCAAGTGTTGCGTATGGATCTATAAAGTCTGCTCATCTGTCAGAGTATCTTGCAACACCCTCGGCTCTGTTCATAGGTATAAGACCGTCAGATATTTTAAAATATGAGTTGCCTTCAGATAAGCTTAGCGATGAAGATGTGAAGGCTTTGAATTCCCTTCTATCGGATCCCCGTTTCAATAACGATTTTTGGAGGAAGGAGATAAATTTACAGCTTGAGATCGGGAAGAAGTCGGAACAGCAGGCTTTGGCAAAGTACGGATTGAACTTTGTGACAGACGTTTATCTGCCAGAGAGATTGACGGAACTTGGTGTCTTGAAGCGTTGATAAAGAAACATAACGATTTAAGGTGTCAATTATATATCGATCGATGGCGCTCGAATCACTCAAAGAGATTGTGAGAAAGATAACGAGATCGACAACTGTGGATAAATCGCTTGTTGAGGAGATAGTTAGAGATATTCAAAGAGCTTTGATAAAGGCGGACGTAAACGTTAGACACGTTAAGGAGATAAGCGATGCCATAAAGAAAAGGGCTTTGAGTGAAGAGGTTCTGGAGGGTTTAAGTCCAAAGGAGCACATAATTAAGATAGTCTACGAAGAACTGCTTAAGGGAATTGGAGAAGGTCTTGAGATACCCCTTAAGAAATCCAAGATAATGCTCGTGGGTTTGCAAGGTGGTGGAAAGACAACGACAACCGTGAAGCTTGCAAAGTTCTTTAAGGATAGAGGTTTGAGAACTGTTGTCGTATGTGCAGATACTTGGAGACCTGCTGCGTTCGATCAACTCAAACAGTTGGCCGAAAGTTGTGGAATTGCTTTTTACGGTGAGAGAGAAAGTAAAGATGCTGTCAAGATAGTTGAAAATGCCTTAAAAAATCTTAAAGACTTCGACATGATTATAATAGACACTGCGGGAAGACACGCTCTTGAGAAGGATCTCATAGATGAGATGATCAATATCGCAAAAGTTGCAAATCCAGATTACAAGCTTTTAGTTTTAGATGCCGCAATAGGACAGCTTGCATCGAAGCAGGCTAAAGCTTTTCACGATGCCATAGGAATAGATGGTATAATAATAACTAAGTTCGATGGGACTGCAAAGGGTGGCGGTGCATTGTCTGCTGCAAGAGAAATTGGAATACCAATTGCATTCATTGGATGTGGTGAAAAGATAGAGGATTTTGAGAGGTTCGATCCTGCCGGGTTCGTTTCAAGATTGCTTGGGATGGGTGATATTAAGGCGTTGATGGAGAAGGTTGAGAGGATTGCGAGAGAGGAGAAGCTTGAACCTGAAAAGTTCTTAAAGGGAACGTTCACGCTCAAAGATGTTTACAAGCAGATAGAAGCTATGCAGAAGATGGGTCCGATTAAAAAGATATTTGAGCTCTTACCGTTCGGATTTAAGGTTGATGAAGATGTAATGGAGATGACTCAGGAGAAGATGAAGAAGTTTAAGGTTATAATGGATTCAATGACGGAGGAGGAGCTTTTAAATCCAAAGATAATAGATTCTTCTCGAATAAGGAGGATAGCGATTGGGAGTGGAACATCGCCACAAGATGTAAAAGAGCTAAT
>CAZUUE010000045.1:0-6407 GCA_964623695.1 uncultured archaeon | reverse complement strand
TCAAATCCCAAACCCTTCAAAAACTCCATGAGTCTCCTGTTTCCACTTACCTCTACATCCCTACCCTTCGAAAATTCTCTCAAAACGAATTCAAGTTTCTTTAAAAATTTCTCCCTCCTCAACCTCTTAAACCTAAATCTGACAGACATCTTAACATCTCCACTTGTGGAAAATGGGAGATCGAGATGCCAGCACCAGTAAACAACAAAACCCTTACCAAACTCCTTAAAGTAATGTAGATACTGCTTCCTCCAGTAAAAGGAGTGTGTAGAAATGTCTCCAAACATGAACTTGCTCTCTATCCATTTTATCTTGGATGAAATTAAGAAGTCTGGTTTCTTTCTACCTTCAATCTCGTTCTCCCTCTTAAATTCAAATCCCATCTCGTTCAAGATATCTTCAATCATCCTCTCTCCCAACAAACCCTTCTCCCTCTGAAACTTCACTGCAATTGGAGAATAAACGAAATCTTTTGTTATAGCATTCCATACCAAACTCTCAAGATCACCAGCTTCTCTTGGATTTTCAAGCATGTTCCTAATTTCACCCTTTCCATACCCCAACCCCTTCAGAAGTAACTTCAACCTTAGAACTGGAGGCAGTTTCACATTCAAAACACCCCTCTCCCTCCAAATCCTTGCAACGATTTCTGGTTTGTATCTCCAGTATCTCCTCATTACATCTTCAACGATCTTTCGATTCAATATTGCGGAGAGGACGTAGTTTGGAATTCTGAACGTTTCAAAATCCCTTGGACTCACAATTTTATCCCTTATCTTAAAGTATTCATCTAGCTCCAACCTTCTTGACATCAACCGCCTTCCCATCATTCTTAACCATCTCCTCTCCAAACATCAAAGCCCTCCCAACACCCAAATACTCGTCGTTGTAAAATGCAACGATGTCGTTTGGTCTTATTCTCTTGTCAGCATCTCTAACTCCAACTGCAAATATCGTTCCCTTTGGCTTGAAGTTTTCGATCTCAACGTAATAAACCGATCTTTCAATCAAATATCTTGCAATACTTAAATCTATATCCAAGCAACCGTAATTTGTATCTACCCTTGCAACCCTCCCATTTCCATAGAATTCCAAGTTTGGATACTTGCCTCTAACATTTTCAACCTCAAACTCAACATCAAACTGATACCTCATCATGTGTTCAAAAATCGACCTCTTCAGATCGAAACCCTCAAACTCAAATTTGTCCAATACCCTCTTGAGATTCTTTAGAGATTCTATCGATGTAACATCTTTCTCAGCCGTCCAGACAACATCAAAACCCAAAAGATCAGAGGTCTTTTCAACAACCTTTCTGTATCCTCCGGTCACGTGCCCAACTATCAACTCAAAATTTTTATCAATAAATTTTGATAAATGACTTGAAACAAAATTTATCTCATCCAAACTCCAGTCTCCAGTTACCGTCACATCGTAATTCAAGGCTGGATAAACTAGTTCAAACACCCTCGGAACCACAAGGGGCGACGATACGATTATCTCCTCAAACCCCCTCTTGCAAACATCCCCAACGAACATCCTGATTTTTGAGTGAGACCTCGATTTTAAATATGGTTTCCTTGCGGAGCAAGGTAAAATTATGAGACCCTTCCCCTTTGGCTCGTAGCATTCCGACGATCTCTTGAGGAAGTAAGTTACCTCGGGCCTCGTAAACGAGTGTTCCGTAGTCATAATCACTTTGTATCTGTTGAACCTTGGGAATTCACAGTTCAATCTATCGAAAAATCTTAACATCGCATCTAACTCTGGATCGAACTTCACCCATGCTTCAACGAGATTTCTCAAGTCTTCTCTAACCATCAAATTCAGAACCCTATTCATCACAAACGTGTTGTGTCTAGCCAAACCTTCATGACTGAAATCACCCTTTAAACAAACGGGGCAGTTGCACACTGGCCTGTCAAATTCAAACTCTCCAAACTCTGTCATGTATATCCCCTGATAAGCCTTCAAGATCGCAACTATGTTGTCAAACAGGTCGATTCCCATGTAGTATAGAAGTGGAAGGTTGAGAGGAGTCGCTATCGCCACGGCGTATATTGGTTTATGTGTCGACATTCTGAGCCTGTATATGAATTCCACGAGTTCCTTCGGCTTCAATGTTGAAAGACCAGTTAAAACAACGACGTTTTCATCTTTACTCCCCAAAACTCTAAATTTATCTTCATCTAAGATCTCAAGAACTCTTGGAGCCTTTCCAAAGTCTATCAGATCCAAGATATTTGACCTGTCCATGTAGTCTATGATCGTTGGAGTTTTCAGCCTCTTACCTTTCAACTCGATTGTACCTACTCTTGCAAGTCCAAATCTCTTTTCCTGTCTAAACATTCTACCACCACGTTACTTGGAAGATCCTTAAGATACTTGAGCCATGACTGATCAACCTTCAGCAAGAACGACTTGTTCGGATGAGAGTTTAGAAACCTCATAAGACCCTCAACAGCAACGTTCAAAGCTTCATCCTCTAAAAGATCTGGAATCTCCGAATGACCTACTGGATAAGATTCGAGCATCTCGGCTGGAACGACTCCAAAAGGAGCCTTCAAATAGAAATCAGCCAAACAACCCTCATCGCTTGAAATGACGACTGTATCTTTCTCAATCTCAACATTCAAAACCCTCTCCTGATGCCTCCTTATCGTAGGTCTGTAGCAGCTTTCGATTCCTGTATAGAAGAAAGAACCCTTTATGAACGGATCGTATTCATCTAAGAGGTCGATGTAATCCTTCACGATCCTCCAAGCCTTCAGAAGATTCGGATGTGATCTAATTCTCTTCTCGACAAGCTCGAATAAGTTGTTCTCCTTTATAGCTTGCTTGATCCTTCTGATCTCCTCGAAAGTTACGTAAAGATTGTGCTCAGCTAGTACTCTCTCTCTTTCATCCTTTCCCATTTCTCTTAGCTCTTTTGGTGTGTATTTCATGCAGACTGGACAGCTACACGGAAAGTAGTGTAATTCTTCAATCTTCTTCGTACCATGGGGAGTTAGATACCTGTCATCCTTCGCATAAAGCGCATAAGCAGCTGAATCAAAGAGATCGCATCCCAACGCAACGGCAAGTGAAAATATCATAGGATGACCTGCCCCAAAGAGATGAACGACAGCATTTGAAGGTAAAACGGACTTAACCTCAAGTATAATCCTGATTACATCATGAAACCTGTAGGTGTCCATTAACGGGACTACACCACCGATGGCGTACAAGTCACCACCTATCTTCAAAGCCTCTTCAGCAGATTTTCTTCTCAAGTCCGTGTGAGTTGAACCTTGAATGGGTAAAGCCAAAAGGGAATCTCCCTTAAACTTTTTTGCCTCTTTCTCCCTTTCAATCGTCAAGATAAGATCTTTCAGAGCTGTGTTGTAATCGGAATCTGGTGGAGTTGGTATGTCCAGTGGAACTATGACGTCAGATCCTATCTCGGATTGAAATCTGAGGATCTCTTCATTCTCTATCTCCACGTCACCGTACATCATCAACTGATAGCTGCCACTATCAGTCATCACAGGAACGTTTACCTTTAAAAGTCTGTGAATGCCCTTCTCAAGTGCGAGTTCTCTTTGGGTTCTGTAAATTATGTACGCGTTCGTGATTATCATGGTTGCACCGAACTTTGGCAGATCCTTTGGGGGTATCAGCTCTATGTTTGGATTTACAACTGGTAAGATCGTAGGTGTCTCCACAGTTCCATGTTTTGTCTTCAACTTTCCAATCCTACCCATGATGTCCTTTGCAACTATTTCAAACATATCTTGAGTTCGTATTGAACTATAAAACTCTAATCAGAAGCCATCCATCCTTGACCTTTGGAAACCTTATCAGGACAAAAGTTCCCTTAACCTTTTTACCTTTAAGCCTGAATTTGATCTTATCTTCAGTTCTCTCTAAGAGTTCGAACTCCCCCTTATCGTATATCTTAACGATACCCTTACCGTAACCAGACGAAATTTCACCTTCAAAATCCATGTAATCTGTATCGTGATCGAATGTTTGAATGGCCAATCTCTTTTCCTTGTTTGGTATACCCTTCCTTAACACCCAACTCTTTGCGACACCGTCCAATTCCAAACGAAGATCATAGTGATGTCCAGCCCTTTCTGCAAAGTGTTCATGGATGACAAATCGAGGCATAATTTTCTAAAGTTGATCGAACGTCATGACCTTGACATTTGTAGGTAGCTTGACGATGTTACCCATCCTTACACCTACAAGATACGGTATCTCCTTTTTCGATGCTATATCTACAAGTCTTTGAGTTACTACACCATCGAAAACAATCGCTTTTGCATTCGTGTCACCGTTCTTTAGAGTTTTTACCAAATCCCTTACGGGAATCTCCTTTGAAACGTTATAGTTCTTATCGAGTATTCTCGCTATCAACTTACCCTCTATCTCCCTCACATGCCTCCTTATCATACCTATGAATCCTTCCTTCTCTTTCTCCTTCTCCTCTTCCTTTCTCATGTGCAACTGCTCAACTGGAACCTTGTTTCTCAGTGATTTTATTATCTCCTTCAAAGTCAAACTCTCAACCTCTTTACCTTCTGGAGCCCTTGCAACGTAATCTACATCGGCAACCTGAAGAAGCTCCTTCAATATCAGATCTCCTCCCCTATCTCCATCTAAGAAAGCTGTTACGGTCTTCTTCTTTGAAAGTTCTATTATGGTCTTTGGTATGTTCGTACCCTCAACTGCTATGACGTTCCTTATGCCGTGTCTCAACAGATTTAAAACGTCTGCTCTACCTTCAACGACGATTATGGCATCGCTCTCATCTATGGAAGGTCCAGCTGGAAGCTTCTCTGGTCCATACTCTATTATCTCTTCGGTTCTTATAGCCTGTCTGACGAGTTCAACGATCTTCTCAGATTCTATCTCTGGCTCCTCAAACAGATCTTTTATTATCTCTTTGGCTCTCTCGACTATCTGTTTCCTCTTACTCGCCCTGACATCCTCTATCTTAGTAACCCTTATTCTGGCCGAGCAGGGTCCAACCCTTTCGATTGTTTCGAGTGCAGCTGCAAGTATCGCAGTTTCAACCTTGTCGAGACTTGATGGAACCTTTATCTCTCCATAGCTCTTTCCTTCCTTGCTCTCTATTTTAACATCTATCCTTCCAATTCTTCCGGTCTTCTGAAGTTCTCTTAAATCTAGATCGTCACCAAGTAAACCTTCTGTCTGACCAAATATTGCTCCGACAACGTCTGGTTTCTCAACTACACCATCTGCAACTATTTCAGCGTGAATGAGGTACTTGGTCGTATCGCTTGGAGCCTTCATACTATCACCGTTTCAATCGAAATGAATTTACAACATTTTAAATTTAACGTTTCAGTAAAACGACCCTACTGACATCAGATTCATCCTCGATCTCGTAATTTGTAAGCCTCGATAATTTTTCTGAAAACTCTCTGACGTACTCATGCTCTGGCATTGCGGATCTTGGAAGCCTCAACCTTGAGTATCCAAGATACATGTACGCCTTAACCTCGACAAAGTCGGGTTGTGCCAGATCAACGAGAGGAGAAAATTTCTCTGGATAATCATTGTATCCCTTTACAAGCGTTATCCTTAAGACGGTTCTACATTCCTTATTTGGTAAAATCTTAAGAGATCTCAGCACGTTGTCCCAGAAGTTTCTGATAGGTCTGTTTAGCTTCACGTGACTTTCATAATTCCATGCTGTCAAACTTATATACAACTGCGTAGGATTAATTGCTTCGATCATTTCTGGATTCGTTCCGTTCGAAACCACAAAAACACTACCCATCTTCTTGTATTCATCTACAAGCTCCGGTAGATAAGGGTAAATCGTTGGCTCGCCTATCAGACTGACTGCAAACTGGTTTGGATTTTGGGCTTCTTCAAGCTTTCTTCTGTTCACATCTGGATTTCCCCAGAACCCACTCAACTGTTTTCTGTGAGCTTTTATGCTCTCTTCAGCGATAAACTTCGGGCCATCCCATCCCTCAACATCTCTGAGCAGTTCAAGGGGTCTCCAGCAGTGTATACAGTGCTGATTACAGATTAGAGCGGGAGTCATCTGAAGACAACGGTGCGATTTTATTCCGTAAAACCTCTGCTTGTAACATACACCCTCATCCTTGAGAGACTTCTTAAGCCAGAAACAAGGTTTCACAGCTGAGTGCCTTCCAACGATTTCGTATCCCTTAAGATCCTGAAGCAACTTCTTTGGAAACATATAGAGGTTTTGTCAATGGTAATATTACGGTTGTGATCAGTAGCCGTTCTGGTTCTCCGTAGCGTATCATAATATTTTGTAGCGAGCTTTAACAATCTTTTTTGCTTATTAGCTACGGAGAACCTTCCAACGCTCCAAACTTCATCGGGATGAACCCTCAGACCTTCATCTGCGTTGGCTTTCG
>CAZUUE010000044.1:0-6418 GCA_964623695.1 uncultured archaeon | reverse complement strand
TCTTTCTGAATTGGATTTTCGGCTAACTTGATCAATTTGTTGGCTAACTTTCGCTCAATCTGATTTAGCAAAATTATAGTTTCATGATACAGTACCTAATTTATCGTGTTTAACGCAGTAAACGTGTTAATTTTGGGTAAAAACTTTAAATTATAGCTTTTATCTTTAAGTACACGTCCGTTAATGGAAAACCGTTGCACAAACATTATTCGTGGGTTCAAATCTCTATAAAAACTTTGAAATTATGTTTAACGTTTGTTCTCTATCAAGAATCCTAAAATCTATCTTTTTGTTCCTCAACCATCCTATCAACTTACCGCTCGGCGAAAGTATGATTACCTCATCTCTTTCCATATCTGAGTACACGTATTCGCTGTTTTCAACGACAAAGTCTATCTCGTCAACCTTCTCAAACTCGTCGTAATCTATTGCAATCGCTCCAACGTCCATCAGTCCCAGCTCGATCTTTAAAGAATCCTTCTGCGGAATCTCGTTTACGTGTCTGTCCCCTTTAAGTATAACTATGTCTTTAAAATCTGTGAGAACGCCGTATCTCGCATCGACGAGTTTGCACATACCCATAAGTCTCTCCTCGTTCTCTCTGCATATCTCACCGATAAAGACTATCATCCCGTACCTGTTTTCGCCGTATTTTAATAAGCCGTAATCGAACCTAAACTTGGCAATCGGATGTTCTATCTCGACATCTTCAAATACTTCTTCACACTCGTACCCCAAACGTCTAAAAATATCTAACAACGCTTCCTTACCACTTTTAGATACTCCAAGGGATCTTGCAAGATCTTGAAACTTCATATCTTCCTTCTGTCGATTACTCTCTTAGCCTTTCCCTCAAACCTCTGAAGAGTTCCTGGATTCACAACCTCGACCTTTGCTCTTACATTCAGATACTCCCTTAAGAGATCCTCAACTCTCCTCTCAAGCTCAAGTATATCCGTTGTTCTTTCGATCTTTGCTCTTTCACTCAACTCAACTTGAACAGTCATCTCATCCAACCCCTCACGCTTTCTATCGAGTATTATAACGTAGTGTTCTCCAAGCTCTGGAACCTGCATTATCACGTGTTCTATCTGACTCGGAAAAACGTTCACACCCCTGACTATTATCATGTCATCCGTCCTTCCGAGTATCCTCATGATTCTCGGATGAGTCCTTCCGCATGCGCACTTATCAGTTTCCATGAAAGTTACATCTCCAGTCTTATATCTTATGAGTGGGAAAGCTTCCTTGCTCAACGTAGTTACAACGAGCTCACCTCTTTCACCTTCACTCAACCTCTCACCCGTTTCTGGATCTACAACTTCGATCAGATAATGATCCGACCAGATGTGAATTCCATACCTTTCGACACACTCTGTGAAAAGGGGTCCTCCGAGTTCAGATGTTCCATAGACATCGTAAGCCTTTATCCCAGTTTTATCCTCAATCCTCTTTCTCGTCTCTTCGCTCCAAGGCTCAGCGCCAAATATTCCCATCCTCAACTTCGTCTCCCTTATATCAACTCCCATGTCTCTTGCAACTTCGCTCATGTAAAGCATGTACGAAGGTGTGCAACATATCACCGTCGTATGCAGATCCCTCATGAGTTCTATCTGTCTTCTCGTGTTTCCTACGGATGTTGGAATTACACTTGCACCTATCCTCTCGACCGCATAGTGAAATCCCAAACCACCAGTAAAGAGACCGTATCCGTACGAGATCTGAACGATGTCTTGATTGTTGACACCACACGATACCAATCCCCTGCAAAGACACTCAACCCAAACATCCACATCGTTCTTCGTGTAACCTACGACTGTGGGCTTTCCGGTCGTTCCACTGGATGCATGAAATCTTACAATCTGAGAGAGAGGAGTTGAAAACATTCCAAAGGGATAATTGTCTCTTAGATCTTGTTTTGTTGTAAAGGGTAACTTTTCAAGATCCCTCAATCCGTTGAAGTCCCAAGGGTTGAATCCAATTTCTTTAAACTTGCGTCTGTAAAAGGGGGAATATTCGTACACGTAAAAAACCAAGGCCTTGAGCTTCCTATTTTGAATATCCTCAAGATCTTTCTGAGGTAACCTTTCAATGCTCGGATTCCACATCTTCACCACCTTTAAGCGCCTGAACCAACATCGGAAGAACTACACCGGGATCGCTAACTATTCCCAAAGCATGGGTAGTTCCTCTGTCAAGTAATCTCGTTACTACGTAAGGATTCATGTCGACTATCACAGTCTTTATCGTTGAGGGTAACATGTTGCCAGTTGCAATTCCATGCAACATCGATGCCCATATCATACACATACCACCCCTCTCATCGGCCATCCATATATACCTTCTCATCTCATCCTGAGCCTTCATGACGTCCGTTATCGTGTCTGGTAATGGTCCGTCATCCCTTATCGAACCAGCAATCACAAAAGGTACGTTGTTCTTTACACACTCATACAAGACACCGGATCTAATTATCCCTTTCTCAACAGCTTTCTTTATGCTCCCAACCTTCATTATCTCGTTTATAGCAACCAAATGGTTCCTGTAACCTCCCCTGTAAACCCTACCGGTATCTTTATCCATTCCCAACGTAGTTCCAAAGAGCTGTTTCTCGATGTCCATTACTGCAAATCCATTTCCCGTAAATAGTGCCTGACAGTAACCCATCCTGATGAGTTCAGCCAAAGCCTCATCTGCTCCCGTGTGAGCTATTGCCGTTCCGACAACGTGTATTATGAATCCATCGTTCTCCTTGATCCTTCTCATCTCTTCAGCAAGTCTCCTTATCAGGGAATTCACGGGCTTCTCAGCTGAAACTTCAGATGTCATGAAACCGAATATGTCCAACTTCCTAGGTCTCTGAGGAGCTTCAACTCTGATACCATCTCTACCAACAACTACGAGATCACCCTTTTTAACCAAGCCCTGTCTCTTACAAATCGGCTCACCGTTTTCTATAACGATGACGCAGTCCATCTCTATGTGCTTAACCTTCTTCCACTGGTTGTTTATGTAAACGTAAGTCGGATGATGTGTCGTCGCGTAAAATCCATCTGGCAGAACTCCATCAGCGGGTGCGGGAGCAACTTTAACCTCTTTCTTCGGCAAAATCGCACCCAACTTTTCAAGCTCTTCAAATAACTTTTCATCACCTTCAACCAACATCTTACAATAGCTCTCATCCGTTTTAGTCTTACCAACTTCTAGTTCAAGTATTTCGAAGTCACCTCCCATGTCCATTATCGTATCGAGAACCTTTGGAAGAATCATGGAGTCTATGATGTGTCCCTTGAGCTCTATAATTTCTCGCATGAGAAGAAACGTTTATCAATTCATATAAACTCTGCGGTGAGATGAAGGTCTTCGTGTGCGGTTCGATAGGTTACGGATACAAGGAGGAGATAATTAAAATACAGAACATCCTGAAGAGTGAGGGATTCGAAGTTTTGGACCAGCTCGATTACGATTACAGTCACGTCGAAGATTTCAGGAATAAGAAAGATCTGTGTGTAGAGATAGTTAGGAGAGATTTAGAGCTATGCGATCGTGCCGATGTGATAATTTTGATAGCGAAGAATCCGAGCTTCGGTGCGATGGCTGAAGCTGTTATTTCTGCCATGAAAGGTAAGTACATCGTTGCTTACTGTCCCGAAGCGGTTAGATCTCCTTGGCCGATCTACTTTTCAAATGAGATTGCGAGGAGTGAAGAGGAGCTTATAAAGATCTTGAGAAAATTGAAAGGAGATGGGATAAGGACGATTCCAAACGTTTACTGCGAACACCTCTCAGAATTCACGTACGAGAAGTTCACATGCATATGCCCAGTTACTGGAATGAGAGATCACGCTAAGATCAAGATAAGGTACAAGCCTAAAGGAAGAATCTTAGAATACGAATCCCTTGAAAGATACTTCAAGTCTTTTGAAAACAGAAGGATGCATCATGAAGCTGTAGTTTGTAAAATATACGGAGATCTCTTCAAAGCTTTGGATCCAGACTGGTTGGAGGTTGTTGCCGAGTTTGAGGAGAGGAGTAGTGTTAAAGCTGTCGTTAGAGTTACAAAAAAGAGATAAGGTCAGCTGAAGATGTTCGATTATGGGTTCACACGACAACGGTCACGTTGAGAGGGTTATGAAGTTGGCCGTTTACATAGCCAGAATGGAGGGAGCAGATGTTGAGGTTGTGAAGAGATCTGCTGAACTTCACGATATTGCAAGAGATTCGCCAAACCATGCTATCGAATCCGCAAAAGTTGCAAGGGATATATTAAGGGGGGAAGGTTACGACGAAGATTTCATTGAAAGAGTTGTTCACTGCATAGAATCTCATTCCTTTTCATCCGGTGTGAAACCGAAGACTCTTGAAGCTAAGGTTTTGAGCGACGCTGACAAGTTAGATGCAATTGGAGCGATCGGAGTTGCAAGGGCTTTCATGTTCAGCGGTGAAAAAGGGAGATCGATCGAGGATACACTTAAACATTTTGAAGAGAAGCTCCTGAAACTTAAGGATCTTATGTATACTGAAACTGCAAAGAAGATTGCAGAGGATAGGCACGAATTTCTAAGGATGTTTTATGAGAGGTTGAAGAAGGAGCTTGAATTTTGTAGGTGTCTGAATGAGGAGGGTTTTAAGGTTTAGTTTGTGTCTTTTACCACTCATGATAACATCTGGCATGTTTTACTCCGTTTTACCGATTTACATATCGAAAGAGCTTGGAGCCAGTGAAACAATCGTCGGATCACTTTTCACGGTTGGTGCATTGACGGGAGCGATTGTTTCCGTTGGTGTGGGAAAGATATCTGACAGGTTTGGAAGGAAGAGGACGATTGTTCTTTCAAAGATCTGTTTCGGATCGGTCGTGTTGATGTATTCGATCATCACGGATTACATGTTTGCATATCCAATTCACGTTCTTGAAGGATTCGCATGGGCCATGGTTGGTGTAAGTGCTCCCGCTTACATATCCGAAGTTAGTGAAAAGAGGGGAGAGAGCTTGGGTGTTTACAATACTGTCGTTCATGTGGGATGGGTTATAGGCCCAATCTTTGGGGGTCTTCTCGCTGAGACTTTCGGATTCAGATTCATGTTGAGGATAGCTTTCATTCTAATAATCTTTGGCATCCTGGCAGTTTTAAGGATGGAGGAATTCAGATGTGTTCAGCGGATGTAGTCTTTGATAGACACACGTCCGCTGAAGACCTGTTGATGGAGTGTTTATCCTGGAGTTTCGGTAACCAATATTTTTAAACTTTACAAGTTGGATCGATGTTACTCAAAGCAGACTTACACGTTCACTCGAACCACAGCGACGGGAAGAGTAGTGTTAGAGAAATTCTGAAGTCTGCTATATCCAAAGGGATTGAAGTGATATCGATCACTGACCACGATACACTAAACGGCTCTCTTGAGGCAATAGAAGTAGTTAGAGAGGAGCACTTACCCGTGAAGGTCGTGAGGGGTGTTGAGATATCCACTTCTCAAGGACATCTCTTGGCTTATGGAATAGACAGAGAGATAGAAAAAGGTATCGATTTAATTGAAGCGGTTGAGCTCGTTAGAGATTTGGGCGGTATAACTTCCCTCGCTCATCCATTTCAATTTTACAGGCATGGTGCAATTAGGTTGAAGTTTTTTAAGGTCGTCGACTGTATCGAAGTCTTCAATGCGAGAAGCTTGCCGATCTTTAACATTCTATCGAATTACTTTAGAAAAAGATACAGAAGAGGTTTAACTGCTGGAAGCGATGCACATCATAAGGATTTCGTTGGAATTGGATATGTCCTTTTGAATTTAAAGGATCCAAGTGAAATCGATGTTTTAAATGCTCTAACATCTGGTAACTGTGATTTCGCTGGAAAGATGTCTGGATTGTTGTGGAGATTCAAATGTTAAAGTTTAAATTCAGTTGTGAATGTTAACGATTGGTGATACCATGATAGAGCTGGAAGATCTGTACAGGTATTCGTTGTGTGAATACGGAAACGTGATTGAGCTGAGACTATATGAAAACAGAGAAGGGAGAGAGAAAGACTTTGATTGGGGAATAGCTGGAGAAGTAATAGCAAAGAGGGTTAGTAAAGTTAGAGGAGTCGACTGTGCTACATATTCACCAGCTCTCCAGTGTCTGTCTGTGAAGATCTTAAAGGATGCAGAGGGTATAGATGGAATCGTGAGATCAATCCTCAACATAGCTTACGAAGTTCTGACAAGGTATACAACTGCACTTGGAAAGGCAAAGGCAGTCCTTGAGGAGTTCGATATCGAACCCTCCTAAATTTTTTGTTACTTGAACTTTAGCATGGATTTCATATGTTTATTCTTGTTTGTTGCTTAATTTCAAATCAAATAATTCTACAAAAAAATTTTACAAAACGTCGCTTCCATGTTGGGCTTCCGCCCAAGAGATGATAGTAACAAG
>CAZUUE010000043.1:0-6523 GCA_964623695.1 uncultured archaeon | reverse complement strand
TCACATCCTTCTCTACGTCTTTCTCTAAGTTGTCATCTTCATCCTCTATCTTCAGTTTAAAGTCACCGTCTGTAAACTTGATTGGTTCCTCCCTCTCTTTACCCATCAACCTTTCAAGCCACTCCCATCCATCCATCTTAAGCTTTTCAACAATCTTCTTAAGCTTTGGAGCCTTTAAAGCGATCCCCTCAGCTATAACTAAGCACATACCGCCTCTAACTCTATTAGTCTCAACCCTCTTCAAATCTCTGTATCCAGAGACCTCAACATCCTCAGTCGGTTCACCGTCTATGCATATCGGACAGTTCTCAACTATCAATCTTATCTCCTCATCACTCGGCAGATACTGGAGATTTGCGACCTTCTTGTACAGTGGAATCTCTTCACAGTATCTCAGAATCTCCTCTCTCGTGGGTTTGTATCTATCCAAACCCAACTTCCTCCTTACAAAGTCTCCAACCAAAACTGAGATTACCTGTGCTGTTCCACCGGCACTCCTAATAGGTCCGGCATAGTAGATCTTTAGAAATTCAGTTCCATCGTCGTTTTTATCAATTTTAACCTTTGCTATACCTTCAATGGGTGCTGAAACTACTCCTTCAGTTTGTATAGCAATGGCAACTCTTATAGCTTTATCCAAGGCCTCTTCTCTTCCAAAATCACCAAACTTACCCTCAACGATCTCTTCGGCAATCTTAAAGCAAATCTCCTCCCTTTCCAATCCTTCAAGCTCAGATATCCTTTTAGCCAGACCTTCAATTCCCATCAACTTTTCAACTCTTTCAGCCATGTTCTTTGCAATCAAGATCTCCACATCTGGATGGGGATCCAAGTATCTTGATCTGGCCTTTCTTGCGATTTCGTATGCTCTCTCAAATTCTTTTAAGAGGTTCTCGTGATACTCCTTCAACTCCTCAATCAAAGCTGAACGTTTCTCCTCTTTTTTGTCTTCAGATTTTATAAAATCAGTCAGCTTGAGTTGCATGAATGTGGTACGTGAAAAAAGTTAAACGTTTTTCGCTATCTCCTACATGGTCAAGGTCATATTGAAGGACGTTAAGGTGAAAGGTAAAACAATCCTTAAAGGTGTAGATTTGGAGATTGAGAGTGGTGAATTCTTTGGTATCGTCGGTAAGAACGGTTCTGGTAAGACAACATTGCTCAGAACAATGGCGAAGTTTTATCCCAAGGAAGGTTTGATATACTTAGATGGAAGGGAGATCGATAGTGTTAGTTTAAAAGAAGTTGCGAGGATGATGGGTGTAGTTCCTCAAGAGTTTGAGCTAAACGTCAAATTTAAAACTGAGGAATTTGTTGCGTTGGGAAGAATTCCGTATGTAAGGTTCTTTGAATCTGAGAGGGATCTTGAAGTTGTCGATGAGGTTATGAAAAAGTTGGGGTGTCCTAGGGATAAGATCGTCTGTTTTTTGAGTGGGGGAGAGAAGAGGAAGATACTGATAGCTAAAGCACTGGCTCAAGAACCGAAGATCTTGCTCTTAGATGAGCCAACTTCTCATCTGGACCTGAAACATCAGATTGAGATACTTAGAGTCTTAAGGGATTTAACAAGAAAAGGTTTGACTGTGGTGGCGACATTTCACGATCTAAACTTGGCTCTAAACTTCTGCGACAGGATAGCGATAATGAAGGACGGAAGGATATTGAAGGTTTGCAGACCGAACGAGATTGGAAAAGATGATTTAAGAGAGGCATTTGATGTTGATCTGGAGATCGTTAAGTTTAACGGTTGGAAGGTTGTGATTCCTAACGTATGAGGGTTGAACTGTATGTAGATGGAAAGGTAGTTCCCATGAACAGATTCGTTCGTTCAATTTTGAAAGATGTTGTGATAGCAGTTGTATCAAATTTGAAAGGTGTTGAAGGATGGAGAAGGATAAAGATAGAGATAGAAAGGTCTTTGGAAAGCTGAGGAGAATCAAAGTTTACGAATACAGATCTGGATTAAGCGTTGAGGGAGTCAAGCTTTCGTCAAACGAAAACCCTTACGGCCCAACCCCAAGAGTTTACGAAGTTTTGAAAAACTTCATAGATTTTAACGTGTATCCAAAGGAGATTCCAGAGCTTAAGCAAGCCATATCTGAATACTTGGGTGTTGAGGAGAGCAGAATCGTCATAGGTTCTGGTAGCGATGGAATCATGGACTGCATATTTAAGATGTTTGTTGAAAAGGGTGATGAGGTCGTGATACCGATTCCCACGTTCTCCTACTACCATACACTTGCAAGCATCTATTCGGCAAAGGTTGTGAACGTTAGAAGGAAGAGAGACTTTGGAATCGATGTGGATGGTATTTTGAACGCTGTGAATGAAAGGACGAAGATTATATTCATCTGCTCTCCGAACAATCCAACCGGAAACTCTGAAGATTACGAAGATGTGAAAGAGATAGTTGAAAGTGTAGATTGCTTGATATTCGTAGATGAAGCTTATGCAGAGTTTTCTGAATCCAATCTATTAAAACTCGCCGAATATGAAAACGTTGTGATATCTAGAACTTTCTCAAAGGCGTTCGGATTGTCAAATCTTAGGATAGGATACGCCGTTATGGATGAAGAGCTTGTGAAGTTTTACAGAGCCGTAAGCCCCCCTTTCCCAGTCTCAACCGTTGCTATGCTGTGTGCTTTAGCTTGCTTGGAGGATGAGGATTACATGTGGAATTGTGTTGAAAAGATAAAGTTGGAAAGAGAAAGGCTTTACAGAGAGCTTAAGATGAGGGGTTTGGAGGTCTATCCATCTCAAGCCAACTTCCTCTTCATGAGGACTCCGATGAGATCCAAGGATCTTGTCTTTGAGTTGATGAAAAGGGGGGTTGCGATAAGGGACTGCTCAAACTTCTTAGGTTGCGATGATTACAGTGTTAGGGTCAGCGTTGGGAAGCCTAAGGATAACAGAGTATTTCTCAAAGCTTTGGATGAGGTCCTAAAAATCCAAACAGAACTTGATGGCGGTAGGGATCTTGTCGAGTAAATCTACGGCCGTAAAATTGTATCCCTTCTCCTTGAGACAAATATCCCCTGCCAAACCGTTCACGAAAGCTCCAGCCGAAGCACTCCAGAACGCATCGTTCAACGCAAAGAATGCACCAACAACACCTGCCAGTACATCTCCCGTTCCACCTACGGTCATACCAACGTTTCCCGTCCTGTTAAATCTTATTCTCTCACCGTCCGTTATTATATCTTCCTTTCCCTTTAGCAAGATCACTGAATTCGTCCTTTTAGCAAACTTCATCAAGTTTTCAATGCTCAAATCACCGAAAACCCTCTTAAACTCTCCACCATGCGGTGTCATTATGCATTCGACATCTTCTGGAACATCTTTGGTAATTGCCGATGCATCCAATACGACCTTTCTAACGTTCTCAAGCTTTAGAAATTCACTCACGAAATCCGAAAACTCGTCGCTCCTTTCAACACCCATCCCCAAAATAGCGACGTGAACCTTTCTCATGATTTCGTTCAACCTCTCAAGATCGCATATCTCTCTCACTATCAAGTTTGGTGAAAAGCTTGCAATCACGTCTTTAACCTCTCTCGGAACTAAAGTTATCACCAAATCAGCTCCAGCGTTGTAACAAGCTAAAGAGGTCAATGCGACCGCACCCGTGTATCCAAATCCACCTATCACGACTATTCTCCCATGAACTCCCTTGTGTCCCTCAAACCTCTTGTAAACCTTCTTCACATCTCCAACTCCCGCAAGCTTCTCAAAGAACTCCGGGATACCTATGTCCTTAACTATCAACTCACCGACAACCTCCTTAGCCTTTAACAATCCTGGCTTTGGTTTGTGAAAGGTCACGGTCAAATCGGCTTTGACGCACAAGTCATATTCGCCCGTATCTGGATTAAGCCCGGTTGGAACATCAACTGCAACCCTGAAGGCATTTGAATCGTTAATAGCTTCAACCGCTCTTGCATAGATTCCTCTCAGCCTCCCCCTCACACCCGTCCCAAGCATACCATCGATGATCACATCAGCATCGAAATCTGGAATATCATCCCTAAGCTCAACTATGTCGTAGTTTGATCTTTTCAAGATCTCAAAGTTTCTCTTGGCTATTTCCGTCTTTATCTCATTAGATCTACCAAGCAGAAAAATCTTGACATCGAAACCCTTTAGAAATCTGGCACAGACAAAGGCGTCGCCACCGTTGTTACCCAATCCGGCAAAGATTACAACCTTACAAGGTTCGAAACGACTTAAAATTTCCTCAGCCAAACCTCTACCAGCATTTTCCATCAACTGAAGTCTCGACAAACCGAAGTATTCACAGTTTACATCTAAGACCGACATCTCTTCACTCTTGATAGTTTCCATGTTAGGACTTGGGTAACTGTTTTTAAAACGTTGGCTAACTTGTACCATGGATCTAAAGGAACACTTCGGAGATCTCATAGACGAGGAGACACTTGAAATTCTTGTTAAGTATGCCAGAGGTGAGTTTGAAATAGAGGGAGTAGTTTTGAGTGTCGATGAAGTTTTGAAGTTGAAGAGGGGTGATAGTGTTTACGAGATTCCGATAGAGTGTTGCAAAGAACATTTCAAGCCCGGTAAACTCGTCAAAATATATTCCGAAGTCGTTAGATGTGAGAGGGACTTTGAGATAGTTGGAGATGTTAGCAGAGTCATATGTGGTGTGTTCTTAGGTAAAAAAGACCTTAAGTTTGCCGTAGCTGTAGGAAAATCTGTTTGGATCTGTTTTGGAGAGGTCGATTGTGACAGGGGTGATGTTCTGGAGTTGAGAGGTTTCGTTCAGGATGAAGTCTTTCATGTTTTAGATTCCAGGGTTTTGGGAAGATCTGAAGTTGATGGAATTTGGACTAAGATCGGAGAAATTCAACCTCTCAAGATCGTAAATATTAGGGGTAGGGTGAGCGGTCTGTCTGGAAAGTTTAGACGGGCTTCCACGATAAATCTTTCGGATGAGAGTGGGAGGGTCAGGGTAGTGTTAGCCAACGAAAATGCAGATCTGTACGACGATCTCGATATCGGAGATTGGGTCGAGGTTTACAACTGTTATTCGAGGATAGGTTACGACGGTGAAATTGAAGTTATCTGCGACGACGGTCTGGCGATAAAAGTTTTTTAAACTTTTGAAGACTCCAGCTATGGATCAGATAATATACATAGGGCCTATCATGCTTGATGAACCAGAGGAGTTCAATTTAGATGAATTTGTGAGGCAAGCCATAGCGCTTGAGGCTGAAAGGTTGTTTTACTCAAACGGTAGACTCTACTTAATAGACTACGAAACTTTGCATGGAATAGTGAATGGAAAGTTCGCGGTTGTAGAACTTATAACGTATTCATCGTTTTGTGAAGTTGGAGAGTTTAAGAGTTGGATACTCTATTACGGAAACGACGACATGGTCAAGTATGTAGATCGAATAAGAGACGTTAGGGGTGATATGACGATAATACCAGTTTTAAGGACAAACGATCGCTTTATAAGGAAGGTTGAGGAATATATAAACGCTGGAAGATTTAAGAGCTTTAAATGAAGCTTTTGATATATGTTTAATTTGGCTTTAATCCTATAGCTGGAAAAACATAATGTCAAAATTCATCAATATCTATAAATGCTCTCTAAACTTCAACCAGTTTCGCAAGGCAAAGGAATAATTAGTCGGCAATGGTTCAAGCAACTATGATCGTTCACTTTACCATCAACTTTGTGGCATCAGAGTCGAGGTATTTCTGGATGTATTCCGGTGCATACGTCAGAGGTTTTCTCTACTGGGTCTTAAGGAAGGTAAGCAGGATTTTAGCTGAGGAGTTGCACTCAAGCAAGGGATTGGCACCTTTTGCAACGTCACCCGTTTTTAAAGGGGAGGATTACTACGTGGGGAAGCTCGTGGAAGGTGAAAAGTACGCATTCACACTCACAACCTTCGTTGAAGAGATCGGAGAAGCTCTAAAAGAATACCTAACGAGTATCGATCGAATACCCTTCTCTGGCATGTTGAACGAGTTGGAGAAAATAGAGGTTAGATACGTTGACGAGTTTAAGGGTGAAGAGATTAGAAAATTCAGGATAAATTTCGTGACACCGTGCTACTTCAGAATACCAAATTTAGGTTATAGATTCGTGCCCCTCCCCCTTCCACAGCTCCTATTCAGGAGTTTAGCGAGGCTTTACGAAGCCTACGTTTCGAGCCTGCCGAAGGAGTATAGAGAATGGCTCGATAAATGGGGTATTGCAGTTTCGGGTTGCAACATTAAAACGGAGAAGGTTTTATTGAGGAAGGGTTTGTGGTCGGTGGGGTTTGTGGGGGATGTTAGCTTTTCAATTCCAGATGATACGTACAACGAAGAATTTGCGAGAATCACGTCAAAACTACTTAGATTTGGAGAGTATTCGAATGTTGGAGGCGGAAGAACGTCGGGTTTGGGGAAGATAAAGATTTTAAAAGTTGAAACGAGGTAATTTCGATGACCACGGACATTCTTCAAGTGTTGGGCGATCTAAGATGGTATAAATCCGCAAGGTACGTTATAG
>CAZUUE010000042.1:0-6615 GCA_964623695.1 uncultured archaeon | reverse complement strand
TTATAAAACCTTTATATAAGGGTTTATAAAGACTTGATTGCCAAAACTTTAACTTTGTCATCTACTATAAAGGGCGAAGCTTGGATAGCCTTTGTCAAAACGAAATATTATTATTGCCTGGATCTTTCTGAACATCATGGATTTGCTTGTATATATCAATGGTAAGTTTGTTCCTAGGAGTGAGGCCAAGATAAGCGTGTTTGACCATGGATTTCTGTATGGTGATGGAGTCTTTGAAGGTATAAGAGCTTACAATGGCAAGGTTTTTAAACTTAGGGAACATATAGATAGACTTTACGATTCTGCAAGAGCTATCGCTCTAGACATACCGATATCAAAGGAAGAATTCATGGAGATCATACTTGAAACCCTCAGAGTAAACAAACTGAGGGATGCGTACATAAGACCTATAGTCACAAGGGGGGTTGGCGATTTGGGTTTGGATCCTAGGAGATGTAAGGAACCAACGATCATAGTCATAGCCCAACCTTGGGAGAAGCTTTATGGTGATCTCTATGAAAGAGGAATCAAAGCCGTTACAGTCACAGTTAGGAGAAATGCTATAGATTCTTTACCACCAAACATAAAATCTATGAACTATCTTAACAACATCTTAGCTAAGATTGAGGCAAACGCTAAGGGGGGTGATGAGGCAATATTTTTAGATCAAAACGGATACATCAGTGAAGGTAGTGGAGACAACATATTCATAGTTAAGAACGGTGTGATCATGACTCCTCCGACAATAAACAACCTGAAGGGTATTACGAGAGAGGTTGTGATAGATATCATTCAAAGGCTTGGAATACCTTTCAAAGAAGTCAACTTAAGTTTGTACGATCTCTATACAGCGGATGAGGTTTTCGTTACGGGCACGGCAGCTGAAGTCTGTCCGATCGTTTGGATAGATGGTAGGGTGATTGGGGATGGAAAACCTGGTGAGATAACCAAGACATTGATGATAGAGTTTAGAAAGGTTACCGAGAGGGAGGGTGTCCCGATATATGCTCACGATGGTTGTTGAGCTCGAAGATAAGCCAGGACAACTTGTAAGAGTTCTTGAACCTATTTCTAGACTTGGAGGTAACATAATCAGCGTCACACATAGGAGGGATGAGATAACTCCGCTTGGAAGGATTCCGGTTAGGATAGCTGTTCAGATTGACGATTCAAAGGTTGATCTTCTCATTAAAGAAATAGAAAGTAGAGGAATCGTTGTAAGGAACTACAACAGAATAAGACATACGGCAACTACAACCCTTCTCCTGATAGGTCACATAATACATACGGATCTAAGGGATACGATCGATAAGATAGATAAAACAGGTTTTGCAGAGGTTGTAGAGATGAGGATAGTCATGCCAGAACTTAAAAAGCCATCAACTGCAATCATAAAAATTTCGGCGATAGATGAAGAGAAGTTGGCGAAATCCACAAGGATTTTGAAGGATGTTTGTAAGGAGAAGGGAATAATGGTTATAGAACCGCTATGAAAATAGCGATAATCGGGTTTGGTTCTGTTGGAAGGGGTGTTGCAAGCGTTCTGATTGAGAAGAGAGAAATCTTAAAGAAATATTTAGGGGATTACAGAGTCGTAGCCGTCACAGATTCGAGGGGTGGAGTTTTCGATGAGAAGGGATTGAACCTCAGGGAAGTCTTGGAGGTGAAGAGAAGAGGAAGCTTACCAAGGGAAATAACTTCGATCGAGGTTGTAAAAGATCTCGAATTTGACGTTTGTATTGAGGTAACGCCGACAAACATAGAAAACGGAGAACCAGGACTGACCCACATCAAGGAATGCTTGAGGAGAGGAATAAATGTCGTGACTTCGAATAAGGGTCCGTTGGTTGTTGCATTTAAGGAGCTCATGGATCTGGCGAGGAAAAATCAGGCAAAACTGATGTTTGAAGCTACCGTCGGTGGCGCGATGCCTGTGATAAAGCTTGCAAAGGTGGATTTGGTCGGGAATGAGATAGTTTCAGTTAAGGGCATCTTGAATGGAACTTGCAATTACATACTTTCAAGGATGGAGAAGGAGCTTTTACCCTACGAGATAATATTGGAAGAAGCTAAGGAGCTTGGAATCGTTGAGAAGGATCCAACATACGATGTTCAGGGTATAGACGCATGTGCGAAGCTCGTGATAATTGCAAACGCCTTGATGGGTATGAACGCTAAGTTTGACGATGTTGAGAGGTTTGGAATCACAGAGATAACGCCAGAGGCATTTAAGGTTGCGCTGGAAAATGGATACACCATAAGGTTAATAGCAGAGGCAACGAGAGATCATCTGAGAGTTTCTCCCAGGTTGATTCCGATGAATCATCCCCTCGCAATTCATGGAACTTTAAACGCATTGCAGATAGAGACAGACCTTGCCGGAGAGGTTTTTTTGATAGGCAAGGGTGCTGGAAGTAAAGAAACTGCATCGGCGATAATATCCGATTTGATATGCCTATCGAAATCGTCAAGATCGTTTTAACCCTTGCAATACTTATCAAGGCCAGCTTGGAGGATTTAAGGAGAAGAGAGATTCAAGATAAACTTTGGCTTGTTTTGATGATCCTGTCAATCCCTCTGAACGTCTTTCAATACCTTAAAGATCCTTTTGATCTGAAGTTTGCATTCTTGCAATTCTCCTTGATCTTCATCTTGGCAAACTTTATGTACTACGTGTTGAGATTTGGGGGTGCTGACTGTAAGGCTCTGATCTGTCTATCGCTTATGTTTCCAACTTATCCGCAGTTCTTCGAATTCACAGTTAGAGGTTTGATATTTTCCCTTAGCGTTCTCACAAACTCCGTAATTGTGGCTCCATTCATATCGATCTACTTTGTAATTAAGAACGCTTTGAGACGTAACTTTGCCAAGACGATGTTCATAGGTTACAAGGTCAGGATCGATCAGATACCCAAGTTTCACAACTTGTTAGAATGGGTTGAAGGTGGAAAGGTTGTAAGATCTTTGAGGTGTATAGATTTCGACGAGCATGTAGTTAGGAAACTGAAAGATATGGGGATTGAAGAGGTTTGGGTCACTCCAGCTCTACCGTTCATAGTTTTCATGACTTTTGGTTTCTTAGTTGCGATAACTTTCGGTGATGTGATGATTTCCATCCTGAAATTTTTAAACAGTATTACCTGAGATTTTCTCATGGCAAGGATCGGTGCGGTTGGCGAACTTTTTGGGACAGATGGTGTGAGAGGTGTTGCAAATGAGGAACTGACTCCAGAGATGGCTTTGAATCTTGGTAGGGTTATGGGAACCCTTAGAAGGAAGGTTGCGATCGCTATGGACACACGAATCTCAAGTCCGATGCTTAAGAGTGCCGTAATATCCGGATTGACATCTTGTGGCTGTGACGTTGTGGATCTGGGAATAGCTCCGACTCCCGCTTTGCAGTATTACGTGAAGTGTAGGGATGTCGAGGGTGGAGTTGTAGTCACAGCAAGTCACAATCCAAGAGAGTACGGTGGCATAAAGTTCATTCAGGAGGATGGTAGGGAGTTTACAAGGGATATGGATGAGGAGTGTGAGAGGATTTACAAGAGCAAGACGTTTAAAATCGCAAGCTGGGACAAGATTGGGCAAGTTTACTTTGACGATTACAGAAGACTGTACATCGATGGAATACTTAAGAAGGTTGACGTCGATGCTATAAGAGAAAGGAGATTTAAGGTTGTGGTAGACTGTGGAAATGGTGCAGGTTGTTTCACGTCACCTTACGTATTGAAGGAGCTTGGTTGTGAAGTCGTAACTATAAACTCTCATCCAGACGGTATGTTCCCACAGAGAAGCCCAGAACCCGTTGAAGAGAACCTTGGATTGTTAAAGAGGGTTGTTAAAGATGTTAAGGCGGATTTGGGAGTTGCACACGATGGAGATGCGGATAGATCGACGTTCGTCGATGAAAAAGGTAGGTTCGTATCTGAAGATGTGATGCTTGCACTGATGGCTAAGTATTACGTCGAGGAGAAAGGGGGGAAGGTTGTCACTCCCGTAAGTTCATCGAAGTGTGTTGAGGATGTCGTCGTTGAGGCTGGTGGTGAGGTGATATACACACCCGTTGGATCTCCCGTAGTTGCCGAGACCATGCTAAAGGTCAATGCTGTATTTGGAGGTGAGGGTAACGGAGGCTTGATATTTCCAGAGCACCTACTTGCAAGAGACGGTGCAATGAGCTTTGCAAAGGTCTTGGAGCTTATGGCTCTGGAAAAGAGGCCAATATCAGAGTTTGTCAAGGAGATACCGAGGTATCACATGATAAAGACCAAGGTTCCATGCAGGGATAAGATGAAGCTTTTGAAGGGTTTAAAGGAGAAGTTTCCAGATGCAAACTTCACAGATGGTGCAAGGATAGATTACGAGGATAGCTGGATCCTGATAAGACCTTCTGGAACCGAGCCTATAGTCAGGGTATTTGCCGAGGCAAAATCGAGAAAGAAAGCTAAGGAACTCGTTGAATTTGGTGTTAAGGTTGTTAAGGAGATTTTGGAGTGATGATACCTTCATTTTATCTTTATGTAGAGAGAACATTAACTTTAGGGTGTTCTTACTTTCTTGTCTAATTATAATAATAACAAATAACTTTTAGGAATAACTTTTGGATGAATAAAGTTAAGAAGTCCCGGCTCCCGGATTTGAACCGGGGACCCCGGGCTCTCCGCCGACCAGACTACAGGCCCGCGCTCTGCCAGACTGAGCTAAGCCGGGATCAATTCGATATTGAACAAATTGTTTATAAACCTTTCCTCATGAGATCTTCTATAAGATCGCCAACCTCAGAGATCCAATCAATCTTTCCAGGTCTGTATCTATCTCCTTCACCATTTAAAATCTCCTCAACAGCGTTTGCAACCTCTTCTGGATCTTTGTTCGTCGTATCTATCTCGTAAACTTCCTTAACAAGATCGAGAGATTCAATTAAGATAACATCCACGAGTTCAGCTTCGACATTCTCAAGAACCTTCTCTTCGTTCCATCCTTTAAGTTTAAGTCTTTTCTTAAGCTCTACTGGATTACATCTCAGGACTATAGCAATATCTGGTTTGAGTAGATGGGAGAGATGACCTTCAACTATCGTCAATTCTTTAAATTTAATTCTCTCAGAGAGCTTCTCAACATCAACAACCTTGTAACCGTCCTCTTCACGAATGCAATCGAAAGTTCTCGCGAGCTCATTTACCGACAAAACTCTGTAACCTCTCCTCTTAAGGACATCCGCCACCAAACTCTTCCCAACTCCCGGTGTCCCAGTTAACGCTATAAGCACATTTAAAGATCTTTAAATGTGAATATCAAGTTTACACCTGAAAGGGCTTTGATAATTGGAAAGACCGCCGTCATTGCTGACCTTCATTTGGGATTGGAAAACGTCATGGGTATTCCGAGAGTTCAGATTGACGAGGTCCTTGAAAGGATTGAAACTGTATCAAGTCAGGTCGATAGGATAGTCATAGCTGGAGATCTAAAGCATGAGTTCGGAAGGAATTTACCCTACGAATGGGAGGATGTTAAAAGGCTTGTCAGCTTTTTGTTAAGGAAGGGTTTGGATGTAGTGATAGTCAGGGGTAACCACGACAACTTCTTAAGAGCGATAGTCTCGAACTTTGGCTTGGAGATACTCGATCGATACGAGATAGAAGGTTGGACGATCGTTCACGGTCACAAAGACTGTGATGAAAAAAGGATAATCATGGGTCACGAGCATCCGTCTGTAAAGATAAGGATAAATGGTCTGTATACGTTTCACTGTTTTTTAAGAGTTAGAGGTGATAGGGATGTGGTTGTGTTGCCGGCGTTCTCGCCACTCGTCTCTGGGAGTGACATCATGTCCTGTAGATTTATATCGCCCATTCTTTCAGATGTGAAATGTGAAGAGATTGAGGTTTACGCTGTGGATGACGAAGTTACTTACTTAGGAACTCTGAAGGATCTTAGAGAGGTCGTTAAGGTATGGAGGTGATACTAAGAACAATATGGTTACTCCTACCCGCATACACACCAAACAACTTCGCCGTGATTTTGGGCGGTGGAAGGCCGTTGGATTTCGGTAGGAAGTTCTTAGATGGGAGAAGAATACTCGGAGACGGAAAGACGATAAGGGGATTCTTTGGAGGAATCTTTGGGGGGATCTTAATAGCTCACGTTCAGATCTTGATTGAGAACACGTTTGGATTTAGTTTGTATTCATCCCTAGGTTACCTTGAATTTCTGCATCTAACTTTTTTACTTTCGTTTGGATCTATGGTCGGAGACTCATTTGGAAGCTTCATAAAGAGGAGGTTTGGATTTGAAAGGGGTAGAAGTTTTCCCATTCTTGATCAGTTGACGTTTCTGATATTTGCGTACCTATTTGCAAGCACATCTCCAAGCTTTTCACATCTCTTCACATCAGATGTCATCGTCGTTGGATTGCTTATGACACCAATCCTCCACATACTTGTGAATGTTGTAGCGTACAAGCTTAAGCTAAAGGAAGTTTGGTGGTGACCTCCTCCCCTCGCTCACGCAAGGGGCTTCCACCGGAAGCCATTAGGGGGAGATTGGGGAGTGTGCCATAAGGCTCTCCCCTTCGGGCTGGGTCACAGCAGCCCTGCTCACACCATATAGGCG
>CAZUUE010000041.1:0-6689 GCA_964623695.1 uncultured archaeon | reverse complement strand
ACAACGAAGATCATGATCTACTACGATGAAATATTCTTGAAACATAGACCTCCAAACTACCATCCAGAAAACCCAAGAAGGCTTGAAATTATCAAGAAGGCTTTAGAAGAAAGAGGACTTTGGAGAGATATCGTTCGTCCTGTGAAGGCCGAATTTTCAGATCTTACTAATGTCCATGAGAAAGAGTATATCGAATTTGTTAGGAAATCGTGTGAAAGAGAAACTTTCTTAGATTCAGATACCTACGTCTGTAGGTTTTCTTGGGAATCCGCTTTGACTGCCTTTGGATGTTCAATTCAATGCATGGAGAACGCTGTTAAAAAGAAGGATCTACATCTGGCCTTGGTTAGACCGCCCGGTCATCACGCTGGAAGGAAAGGAATAGCCTTCAATGCACCGAGTTTAGGATTCTGCTTGTTTAACAACATGGCTGGCGCGATCGTGAAAGCTAAGGAGTTCTTTGATGTCGTCGTAGTGATAGACTTCGATGTCCATCATGGGAACGGAACTCAGGAAATTTTCTGGAACGATAACAGCGTCATACACATAGATTTTCACGAATACGGAATATACCCTGGAAGTGGCGATATACATGAAACAGATGGTAGTAAGATCAATGTAGCTCTACCACACTACTGTAAGGATGACGATTACATATACGCATGGAGGGAGATAGTCAATCCGATGATTGAAAAGGTCGATCCCGAAGTGATCTTAATATCTGCAGGGTTCGATGCCTTTAAGAATGACGGACTCGCAGCAATGGAGTTGACAGAGAGGTTTTATGCATTTGTCGGTAGTGAGCTTGCAGATTTTAGCGTCGTCGCCGTTTTGGAGGGAGGATACTCGGTTGGTCTTGAGAGGGGTTTACCAGCATTTGTAGAGGGATACATGAAAGGATTCCACGCGGGAGAAGTAAAGCCAAGCACGAAGGTCGTTGAAATTGTGGAGAAATTGAAAGATATTCACGATCTGCGATAGTTTTATCGCAAACGGGTTTCAGCATAGGAAGTTAGACATACTACCCCTTTAAGGTTCATCGAGCGTCTCGCTTTCATTCAGGGTTTTGAGGAGTACTTAATCCGATCACACAGCATTTAGCTTAAGAACTCTTCAGTCACTGGTTAAGAGGAGCAAAGAGAAAAAGCTAATCTAACCAATGTCTACAACCGTAACTGCTACGTAAGGCGTCACGATCATCTATTTTGTAGGAGAACCTTTTTTTCAACCTCATCTATTAGATCTTTGATTGAAACACCCTTTTCTCTTGCATATATCAAGGATACAACCTCGACGGACAGTAAGTCCAACTCTCTATGTCTTTTATTTATTTCAGCCAGTACATTCTTTGCACTTTTACCAGTCTTCTCCGATATTCTATTTATTATCTTAATTAGAACGTCTTGATCGTTCATGCCTTCCAGTACCTTGCCCATATGTTACAAGTTCCCTCGAAGCTGACCATACAGGCTCCTATTGGGTTCTTTGGCGTGCACACTTTCATGAAGAGCGGGCAGTCCAGAGGAGTAACAATGCCTCTCAAAACCTCTCCACATCTGCATGCCCTTTTTCTCTTATCCTCCCTTGGCTCAAAGTCTTTAAAGGCATCCTCAAAGACCTTCAAAGCGTCAAAATCCTCATACTTCTTCTTCAACTTACCACCAGATCTCTTAACAATACCCAGTCCTCTCCACTCCCAATCTTCTCTATCAAAAACCTCATTCATAACTTCTTGAGCCTTTACGTTACCCTCATACCTAACTGCTCTTGTGTATTCGTTTAGTAAGCACCTCTCACCGTTCTTTATAGCTTTCACAAGCATGCACAAAGCTAACAAAACATCTTCCGGCTCGAATCCAGCTATTACCTGTGGAACCTTTATGTGCTCGTAAGCCTTAACTCCTACGATCGTAGAGACGTGTCCAGGATTTATGAAACCGTCTATCCTAACATCTTCGAAAGATAGAAGATGCTCCATCGCTGGAACAAAGAACCTATGGGCGGATAAAATGTAGAAGTTCTCAACACCATCCAAAACAGCCAGTGCGGTGGACGGCATGGTCGTTTCAAAACCGATGGCAAAAAAAACGACAGGTCTATCGTTTTCCTTTGCAATGTTCAATGCATCGAAGACGCTGTAAACTATCCTAACATCGTACCCTTTAGATCTGTAATAAAAGAAAGATCTTCCTTCAAATGGTACTCTAGCCATATCGCCAAAAGTTGTAAGTGTAACGTTCTCCTTTTCAATCAAATGGAAAGCCATCTGAAGGTCAGTATCGGGTGTTATGCATACTGGGCAACCGGGTCCAGGAACGACGTTCAAGTTCTCAGGTAAGATGCTTCTTAAGTTGAATTTCGTAACTGTATCTTCATGAGTTCCGCAAAGATGCATTATCGTTATCTTCCTCTCATCTTTCATCAAACTATTCAATTCCTTTGCAAGACCTCTTATGGTTTTCTTTCTGTCTTTAACCTTCAGCATTCACAAACCTCCAAAGACCTGTTCAAGGAGTTCAACAGTCTTCCTAGCTTCCTCCTCATCAACCTTCTGAATGGCAAATCCAACGTGGACGAGAACCCAATCTCCAACGTTTAAATCTTCAAGTAGATCTATCCTAATCTTTCTCTTCGTTCCTTTAAAATCGACAAGGGCAAACGGATACTCTATCTCTATGACCTTCCCCGGGATTGCAATACACATTTCAACCACTCCATCCACTCATCGAAACCTATTCCTCTCTTAAGATCCATCCTAATTATCTTGGCATTTGGATTTAACCTTTTTGCATCTTTAAACATCTTATCGACATCAGCCTCGACTGCATCAGCCAAGGCAATCTTGTTTATGATTATAACGTCGGCCAATCTGAATATCTCTGGATGCTTTGCAACGACATCATCTCCTTCAGTTACACTCACCATAACTACCCTGTAATCTTCACCCAAATCGAAGTCAACTGGACATATCAGATTTCCAACGTTCTCTATGAACAGAACATCCAATCCATCGAGTTCAAAGTCTTCAAGTGCATGATGGACGAGATGGGCATCCAAGTGACACTCCTTACCCGTGTTCAAGGGGACTGCCTTCACTCCATACTTTGCTATTCTCTTGTAATCGTCCTTGGCAATGACATCCCCCAGTATCGCACCGATCTTGAAATCCTTAAGGGATTGAACAGTTCTCTCAATCAGTAGTGTCTTCCCAGATCCTATCGCACCCATGATGTTTATCGTTACAATCCCCTTCTCCTTCAAGATCTTTCGATTCTCTTCAGCCAATCTCCTGTTTTCCTCAAGAAGGTCTATCTCCGCATCAACTTCTATCTTATGCATAACTACACCTCCATCTCAACCTTCTTAAGTATCATGTCCTTTCCCCCTTCCACAGTAACTATACCACCACACTCATCACAAATACCTACAAACTCTTCAAAATCTTTTCCACACATCATACATCTAATCTTAGCCTTAACGACTTCAACTTCAAGTTCAGCGTTTTCAGCTACTGTACCTTTCGCGATCACATCGAAACAAAACTTCAACTGCTCTGGATTCAGCATTAACATGTTACCTATCGAGATCTGAATGTACTTCACTCTCTTTGCATTGTGTTCCTTTGCAACTCTAACAACGTTCTCAAGTAACACTTGGGCAAAGCTCATCTCATGCACTCTTTAAACTTTGATCCAGGTGTAAAAACGTTTATGGTAAGGTTTATTTATAGTGGTCAGACTGAAGGCATGGAACGGATAACGATATACGTAATCGCTCTGATACTTGGGATACTGGTAGTATGCGGTGCAATTGTTTACAACTTTGGATGGTTACTTCTGATCAAAATAATTCTTGGATTTGCCTTCTTAGTCGCAACGATCCTTTTTGCTGTTCTATTTGGAATAACGTTGTATGCCAGATCGAAGTATTCGATCTTGGCCTTAATAGGATTTCTAACGTCTCTTTACGCCCTCTATCAATGCTACACATGGAGCAACCCCATCCATATAGTGTACATAATCGTCGCATACATCTTGGCAATAGTGTTTGGAGTTTGGTATATAAGCGAGCCAGATCTAGGTTTGGTTGAGAGGTTAAGAAGTACAAAGACTCTGGAAAGTTCTGGAAATTTTAGAGCTGCAGCTCGCAAGTATGAGAAGAAAGGGGAGCATTTTAAGGCTGCAGATTGCTACATAAAGGCTGGTATGCTTGAATCCGCAGCCTGGTGTTACGAGAAGGCTGGAGCTTATAGTAGATCTGCAGAAATATACGAAAGGTTGGCCAGGGAGAAGGGTGAGAGTTACTACTGGAAAGAAGCCTACGAGTTTTATAAGAAAGCTGGGAATTTGAAGAAGGCTTGCGAATGCCTTGAGATGTATGCTAAGGACGAACCGTGGTATTGGGAAGATGTCGCGAAACTGTGGGAAGAAGTTGGGGATGAGGATAGAGCTAGGGAGGCTTGGATGAAGGCTTTAGATTACTACCTAAAGGAAGCTGAGGAAGAAGGTGTTTTCTGGGAGGACGTTGCAAAGATATACGAAAGGCTGGGAGATGAGAGGGCAAAGGAGGCTTGGATGAGGTATGCAGAATATTGCGAAAGGGAAGCTGAGAAAGATCCAGCCTGGTGGAAGCATGTAGCAGAAGCTTACGAGAAGTTGGGTATGAGGGATAAAGCAGAGGATGCAAAAAGGAAGTATGAGGAATACAAAAAGACCTAACCTTTCAAATGCAACTTCATCTGATGCAAGAGTTGAGCGGGTGAGTTTATCGGATACTCAAGCCTTTCAAGTATCTCCTCAACATTTTCACCCTTTATAACTATCCCCTTCAATCTCTCCCTCAAAACTTCTTTGTCTACTGGAAAATCCAACCCCCTGATTCTTGTCAAAACATGGACAGCCCAATCCACATCTAAAACTTCCATTTCCTCTCTTTTAAGCTCAATCTCTTCCGTCTCAAATCTGCCCTCATCCTTAAGCTTTCTGTAAGCCAACTTTGCAATCCCACCAGCTATATGCTCCTTCGGTCTTTCTTCAAGTTCACCTTCTATATACCTCTTAACCTCACCTTCATCTGCTGTTGCAATGTTCTTCACTGTCTGTTCGGTGATTCCGAGAATCTCAGCAATCTCTCTGTAAGTCTTAAATGTTTCGTTCTTTAAAACAACGACGTAAGATGCTTCAGCCAAACTCGGTAACCAGGTAAGATTCCTGTACTCTACAAGTCTCTTCAAACCACCCAAAATCCTTATAGCCTCCCAGAACACCTTTTCTGCCATCCTATCGATGTCTCCGCCCCTAGGCTTGATAACTTCAAGCCCCATAACATCACCTCTTCTTAACGTAGTCGCTGAGTGGTGATATTATTTCTATCGTTCCCATCTCGGTGATCTCAAATACCCAAGTTCTCGAATCGTGACCGCACAACCTACAACCGTCTATCCTAATGGTTCTGATGACATTTCCGATTGGAAGACCATAAAGATTGACATCCCATCTCGTCTCTACAAGCTTCTTATCCAAAACTATCGTCCCATCCAGTATATGTGCAACAGCCAATCCTCCAGCAGCCTCTGCACTTTCACTTGCTTGAGCTGATCTCTTTTGAGAAACCAAGATTGCTGTCTGTTTGAACTTCTTTAAGAAGTTGAAGAAGTGTCTAACGATCTGTCTAGCCATAACTTCCTTATGTTCATACAAGCCGGTTATGCTGTCTATAATAGTGTTTGTAACCTTCTTCTCTTTTATGGCGTAAGCCATCGTATCTATCAGAGCCTTTGGATTTTCTCTCAATTCTTCACTTTCGGATGCATCGATCACAACGACATTCTCCTCAACCCTACTAAAGTCAGCTCCTAAGGCCTGAGCCTTGTTCTTCAAAGCCGTATACAAGAAGTTGGCAGGGCTTTCGACGGTAACGTAAAGAACCTTGTAACCTAGGTTCGCTTGAGTAACCGCAAACTGCTCAGCCAAGACACTTTTACCCGTATCTGGGATTCCCGTGATGTTTAAAACTGAGAGATAAGGAATTCCGCCCAACGGTTTCCTAACGTATCTCTCCCCCTCCAACTCCATCCTGTAAAACATCTCATCGAGCTTTGTTCCGGTTGGGATTCCAAAGAGCTTTGGTGCCTTCGTTTCAAGATCTTTTAATTCGTAATATTTTGACATACACAACGATAATCAAATCAAGAATATAAATCTTTGGACGCATCTGTATGACAAGTCGTTTCGATGTTAACTTTAATTATTTTACCAATCTTGATTATTTAATCGCGAAATATTTTTGTTTTGAAGTATTATTGCTCAACATTAATTATACTAACAACTTCTTAACTTCGTTCGCCAGCTCACTCAAACCATTTGTTAACTCATTCAACCTATTTCTAAGATTATCCAGCATTATTCATCTCGTTTATTCTCGTTAAAATTGAATTGATAAGTGGTTGCTTTGCGATACCAATAACCAATCCACTGAACTTTCTTAATAATATCCTTGTGATTTCTCCTAAATTATCTTCTCTTGCTTGTTCTCCTAATTCTATTGGCATAATCCCCCATGCTTCTGCCAACTTCTTTGCATTTTCAGTAAATTTCTTTGCTATGATAATATACATATTTAATCCAGTTTCAAGCCCATCTTGTGACATATCTCTCAACTACATCCTTTCTAACTGTGTTCTTCCAATT
>CAZUUE010000040.1:0-6721 GCA_964623695.1 uncultured archaeon | reverse complement strand
CTCTCCTTTTTGTTATCGAGTTCAGAATTCGTAGAATCATGGATATGAAGCTTTTCAAATCGAATCTGGAGAGGAAAGCGTAGACATATCCCGCTTCCAGAACTTCTTCCTTTATTCCAAGAAACTTCCTCAGATCACTCCTTCGCTTTAACTCTTCTAAGACGTGGGATATTTTGGTCGAGAAGAACATTGAGGTGAGAATTATCTTCATGCAGTTGATAGCTTTTTTTATTTGCGTAAATCTTGCTATGATCTTTTTTGTCTTTCGCAATTCGAGAACGTTAAGTATTTCCGATAGTAACTGCCACTTGGGGTCGTTTGGGTCGACTACGAGCGGTATATGCATTTTCTCACCCGGAGGGGGCGTAAGCTTCCTCCTAAATAAATTTTACTGTTTAAAATCGGTTTATTTCATGTGAAAGAGAATTTGGTTAAGTCTATTTGTGTGAGGAGATTCATGAGCTGGTTGTTTGTTGATTGGATGACTTAGAAAAGAGATTAGATTTAAGGTTGTGTAAGCACCCTATAACCATTATAATATGTTTCTACCCTTCTCCTTTGAGACTTCAACACCGTTTAAAATGAGTAAAGCCGTAGTTACACCAACTCCACTCTTCGTTTTACCACTGAACGTTCCATCGTATATCTTGTCAACGCCACATGAGGGACTGAAGTCTTTGAGTATAGCTCTCTTCACATTTAACATCTTCGCAATCCTTAATGTCTCGTAAGCTCCCTTTAAGAATTTCTCCGTTAAATCAAGCCCACTTTCAGATAAGACCCTAGCTTTACCATTTAAAACGTCAAAACCATCGCCACCAACGATTTCACAGCGTTCTCTTGGAGTTGGTAAGCCACCCAATTGTTCTGGGCATATCGGAATTAAAACGAACTCACTCAAGAGTTCCGTCATTTCCTTGCTAAATGCATCGGTCCCATCGTATCTACACTTCACACCTACCAAGCACGCACTGACGAGAAACATTGAAGACAGAACGTTTTTAAGCAAAATAAGTTTATCCCTAAAAGATGGGTTTAAAGAAGATATTTGTCTTATCTGTCATTGTTGGAGTTATATCAGGTTTTGGAGCTCTGATATTTTACATATTACTGGATGTCTCATCGAATTTTTTCATGGGTTTAGCTGGTTTGGATATGCCAAAAGCTGGGGGAGAACCTCAGATCTTTAACTTCGGAGTTAAAAGTGTTGTTCCAATCTATGTGATAACTATGTTGGGAGGTTTGATGAGTGGATTGATAGTTTACGTTTTTGCACCCGAAGCTGAAGGACATGGAACCGATGCTGTCATAAGATCGTTTCACCATTTTCGTGGAATCGTTAGGGGTAGAGTCCCGATCGTTAAAAAGATAGCTTCTGCAATAACCATAGGTAGTGGTGGGAGCGGTGGAAGGGAGGGGCCAATAGCTCAAATAGGTGCTGGATTTGGTTCTTTCCTTGCAACTATACTCAAGCTGACAGATAAAGAGAGAAGGATACTCTTAACATGTGGTGTCTCAGGCGGAATTGGTAGCATATTTAGATCTCCATTGGGTGGTGCGATATTTGGAGTTGAGGTCTTGTATAAGAGGGATTACGAGGTTGAAGCGATAATCCCAGCGTTTATATCTTCAATCGTCGCATACGTCACGTTCACGCAAGTCGTAAAGATACTAACTGGATTTGAGATAACTAGTGTCTTTGTCGTTCCAAATGTCAAGGTATCGGTATTTGAGATCCCTCTCTACGCTCTCCTTGGTGTTCTATGTGGTCTGTTTGCAATTCTCTACGTAAAGGTTTTTTACGGGGTTCATTATTTATTTAAGAGACTTAGAATACCCAATCACCTGAAGCCAGCAATTGGTGGATTCCTAACAGGTTTGATTGGTCTTTTCCTTCCCTCAGCATTGGGGATGGGTTACGGTTTCGTTCAGGAACTTATAGATGGTAACCTTCCTTTATCGGTGATAATCTTAACTGTTCTGGGTAAGATCGTTGCAACATCGTTTAGCATAGGTAGCGGCGGGAGCGGTGGTGTGTTTGGGCCATCGGTTGTGATAGGAAGCTTCGTAGGTGGGGCTTTGGGTTACTTCATCTCTCAACATTATCCTATACAACCCGAGGCTTTCGTTTTGGTTGGTATGTCGTCTTTCATAGCAGGAGCCTGTAAAACACCGATAGCAGGTATACTCATGACCGCTGAGATGACTGGAGGTTACAACCTGCTTCCAGCCTTGATGCTATCCTCAGCTATCTCGTATCTGCTAACAAGAGATTACACGATATATTCGGAGCAAGTTTCAACGAGGATCGAAAGTCCTGCCCATAGAAAGGAGATGCTGATAGATGTTTTGGAGGAGATACCTGTTAGAAAGGCAATGAGTTCAAACGTGATAACTGTTCATCCAGAAAGCACAGTTAAGGATGTGATGGATCTCATAGAGAAGACGGGACACATAGGTTATCCTGTCGTCGAGGACGATAGGTTGGTTGGAATGGTAACGTTTACAGACGTTGAGAAAGTTTCGCCAGAAGAGAGAGGTAAGAGGAAGGTAAAGGAAATCATGACGCCGAATCCGATAGTTACATATCCAGATGAGGATTTAAAGACAGTTTTGGAGAAGATGGTTTTGAGAGATGTTGGAAGATTACCTGTGATCGAAAACGGTAAGTTGATTGGGATAATCACAAAGGGAGACATAGTTCGAGCGTATGCAAGAGAAAGGAGAGTTTAACCGTATCCTATAAATGTCTTCACCTTGGCTCTCTCACTCTTAGCCTTCTCTTCAAACCTCTCGTAGAAGCTTAGCATAGAATCCGTAACGCTAGGCTTTATCTTTCTCAGAGCTTCTAAGAAGTGCCTCATATAAACCTTCTCAGAGTTTATGTCCTCTCTTAAAGCCAACATTACGGCTTCTCTGCAAACAGCTTCAATATCTGCTCCAACGTATCCTTCTGTCATGTCGGCCAATTCTTCAAGATCGACATCTTCAGCTAAGGGCATGTTCCTCGTATGTATCCTAAATATTGCCAGTCTACTCCTCTTGTCTGGAGGTCTCACGTAGACAAGTCTGTCAAACCTTCCCGGTCTCAGGAGTGCTGGATCTATTATGTCAGGTCTGTTTGTCGCTCCAATCACTATCACACCCTCAAGCTCCTCCAATCCGTCCATTTCGGTTAAAAGCTGATTTACAACCCTTTCAACAGCCCTGTTTTCTTCCAGACCTCTCATTCCAGCTATGGCATCTATCTCATCAAAGAAGATTATGCACGGTGCAACCTGTCTGGCCTTCTTAAATATCTTTCTCACAGCTTTCTCACTCTCTCCAAGCCACTTGCTCAAAAGTTCAGGTCCCTTAACGCTTATAAAGTTTGATTCAGACTCGTTTGCGACAGCTTTGGCAATCAGAGTTTTACCAGTTCCAGGTGGACCGTAAAGAAGAACACCTTTCGGAGGCCTTATTCCAAACTTCTTGAACTTCTCAGGATACTTCAATGGCCACTCGACAGCCTCAATTATCTCTCTCTTAACCTCCTCAAGCCCACCAACATCATCCCACGTGACCTTTGGAACTTCAACGAGAACCTCTCTCATCGCAGACGGTTCTATCTCCTTCAATGCCGACTTGAAATCTTCAAAGGTTACCTTCATAGACTCTAAAAGTTCCAAAGGTATCTCGTCGCTGTTCATGTCTATCTGAGGTATGTATCTTCTTAAAGCCTTCATGGCAGCTTCCTTACACAGAGCCTCAATATCTGCACCTACAAATCCATGGGTTTGATCAGCTAGATATTTAAGCATGGATTTAATTATTTCCCTCTCCAAATCCGAAACTATTTCATCCGGTAAATTCCTTTTAACGATCTCCTTAATCTTTTCCTTATCGTCAAGGTTCTTTATCTCATCATATGTGATTTGGAGATCTTCAAGGACGTTTCTATCTGTATATTGTCTGTATAGGTTTCTGAGCGCTTCCAAAACGAAGTCTATTCTGTATTCGGGTTCAATTGGCATGTTTCTCGTATGGATCTGGAATATCTCAAATCTGCCTTCCCTATCTGGAACGCCTATCTCTATCTCTCTGTCGAATCTACCTGGCCTTCTTAAGGCTGGATCTATGGCATCTATCCTGTTCGTAGCTCCAATAACTATGACCTGACCTCTCTCCTCTAACCCATCCATCAGCGCAAGCAACTGAGCTACAACTCTCCTCTCAACTTCTCCAGTAACTTCGTCCCTCCTGGGTGCAATTGCATCTATTTCGTCGATAAATATTATTGAAGGAGAGTTCTCCTTAGCCTCTTCAAATATCTCTCTCAACCTCTGCTCACTCTCTCCATAATACTTGCTCATTATCTCAGGACCATTTATTGTAAAGAAAGATGCACCTATCTCGTTTGCGACAGCTTTGGCAATCAGAGTTTTACCAGTTCCAGGTGGACCGTAAAGAAGAACTCCCTTCGGAGGATCTATCCCCAACCTTTGAAATATCTCGGGATACTTTAAAGGAAGTTCTATGACTTCCCTAACCTTCTGAAGTTCCTCCTTAAGTCCCCCTATATCTTCATATGTTACACCAGCCTTTCCAAACCTCTCAAATCCCTTTGCAGGTCTGTCTCTGTAAATGACACGCGTAGTCTCATCTATTATTACAGCACCCTTAGGTTCTGTCTTTACAGCTACAAACACCAAAGCTTGATTCTGTGGAAATCTGAATCCAAATGCGGGAGCACTAACCAACGGAACTAAATCACCTTCTATGACAGGTCTCTTTAAGAGTTGATGCTTTAAATACTCGCCAACGTCCAAACCGTAAACTCTAAAGTCCATCTTCCTCAACGGAGCCAGTATGATCATCCTAGCAGGTTGATAAACGGCTTTTCTAACCTTAACCACATCTCCAACACCAGCTCCAGCATTTTCTCTTGTGAATCTATCGATTCTGATTATGTTCTTTCCCCAATCTCTTTTAGGTGCTCTCCAAACCTTTGCAACCGTCTTTCTCCTACCCTCAATCTCTATTATGTCACCGGGTGAAATCCTAAGCCTTAACATCGCATCTGGGTCCAATCTTGCAATTCCCCTACCCGAATCACTTGGATAAGCTTGATTAACCTTAAGTGAAATCTCACCTGTCATCGATAAATAGTTAAGATCAAGTATTAAAAAGGGTTGTGCTAACGTTTCGATATGAAGGTAATATTGGAGTTCGAAGTGTTTGATGAAGAAAGTTTAAAAGAAATTGTGAGAGAAAGGTTTGGATTGGAGGGAGATCTTGAGGAAATCTTGAGTAAGATGTCTGAGAAGTTTGAACTCTATACGATTTCGATTCCAACTCCGAGAGATGGAAGATTGATTAAGATGCTGAAGGGTTTTAGGATCGACCCAAAGAAGGTTTGCGATCTTGACGAGAGAACTTTGAATCTGTTAACGAGATACTTCAAACAGATCGAAGAACCTTTCGTTGTAAGAGAAGTTTATGAAAATGATGGCGTTAGAATCGTAATTGCAGAAGATCTTGATGAGCTAATTGTTCTGGAAACGAACGTTGATGATGTAAGTGGTGAGGTAATTCCTTACGTTTTGGATAGAGTTTTGGATAAAGCGATAGATGCGTATGTCTTTCAATGTATAGGGAAGAAGGGTAGGCCTTGCCTCATGTTGAAGGTTTTGGTTGATAATAAGAATGCTTTGGATGTTGCAGGGATCATGTGCAAGGAACTTCCTACGTTGGGCGTCAGAATGTATAAGGTGTGTAGATATAAGGTTGGTAGAGAAGTCACGGAGAAGGTTGTCGATGTTTTTGGAAAGGAATTTAAGTTAAGGGTAAAGGTCTCCGATGTCTCGATAAAGCCGGAGTTTGAGGATGTTAAGAGAATAGCTGAGAATTTGAATAAACCTCTCCCAGCCGTCTACATCGAAATCTTAAGGAGGTTGAGAGATGAAGATTTCAACTGGGAGTGTATGTCTAGATAGGCTTTTGGGAGGGGGTCTTGAGACGGGAACTGTGACACAGATATTTGGTGCAAGTGGGACTGGAAAGACTTCCATATGTCTCATGATCGCAAACAGTGCGATAAATCAAGGCTACAAGGTTGCATACATAGATACAGAGGGGATTTCACCTGAGAGGATGAATCAGATATTCGTTGATAAGGAAAACTTGAAGATGATTTACATATACGATGTTGTAGATTTTAAACAGCAGAGTGTTGCGATAAAGGAGCTTGCAAAACTCTGTAAGGATGAGAAAGATTTGAAGGTAGCTATTATAGATTCGTTCACGTTCCTTTACAGGAGTGAACTTGAAAACTATGAAAAGCAGGTTAAAGCTAAGAGAGAATTGATAGCACAGTTAACGTTTCTTTTAGGGTTGGCAAGAAAGTTTGATTTAGCTGTTATAATTACAAATCAAATGTTCACAGACGTTAGAACGGGTGAGGAGAAACCCTTGGGAGGACCAAGCATAGATCACATATCGAAGGTAATCTTAGGTTTAGAGAGGATAAACGATAAGAGGAGGGCGATTTTGATTAAGCATAGATCGAAGCCAGAAGGCGAAAGCTGTGAGTTTAAGATAACAGATAGGGGTATAGAGCCATAAGAACTTTGCTGTTAAATTACTTTATTTAGTTTTAAACTGACAGTGTGAATAGCGAAGCTGGTTGGATATATTAAGTGTGATATGGCTTCAGAGAGGAGGAAATATCAGCAAGGAATTT
>CAZUUE010000039.1:0-6780 GCA_964623695.1 uncultured archaeon | reverse complement strand
TCATAGTTATTATTATTACATAATTGTATGTAAACAAGCAATAAGTTTTTTTATCCTGTGCTTAGACAATGCATAGCGGTGATGCCTATGCACAAGGAGGAGATGGTTTTGTTACACTTAGCACTTTTCAACGTAAAGAGGTTTTTCGAAAGTGCCGGTATTGCAAACGGGCACTTCGAGTTGTATGACGAGTTGGGTGTAAATCCCGTCCATATACATAAAAGCAAGGCCGAACATAGGAAGGCTATATTGCTCTTGTGTAAGGGGATTTACGAGATATTTAAGGATAAACATCCGAGTGAACTTTTGAACAATCCTAAGATAAGGGAGGCCCTTGAGTCCCTAAATCTAGAGCCATGATGTACGCATCTTCACCATCGTGGTAGTATCTCGGTACGACATCCACAATCCTGAACCCCATTTTTTTATAGAGATTTTGAGCGACATAATTCGAAACTCTAACTTCAAGGAGTATCCTGTTCTTTCCGTTCTCCCTACATCTCTCTATAGCGCTTGTAAGTAGTCTCTTTCCAATTCCCCTTCCCCTAAACTCCTTTTTAACTGCAAACGATACAATCTTCGAAGTTTCTTTATCCAAATCCATTACAGCTATGTATCCGACAACTTTACCTCCTATGTCTGCAACCAGGATGTTACAGTAAGTGACGTATATATAAACGTCGTAAACGGGATTTCTGGGTGAAAAGGCTTCTCTGTCTATTTCCATTATATCCTTAAAATCCCTCGTTCTGTACTCCCTTATAATTACACTTAACACAAAAGGTTATAATACCGAACAAAATTAAATCTTTGTGGAACAGATCGTGGATTACATTTCAAAGAACTATCGTGGAAAGGTTGTGGAGGTAGGGATAGGTTACAACTGGAAGGTTGCATTTGAACTTAAAAAGAGGGGATTTGAGATAGTTGCAACCGATATCAGGTTTATACCGATAAAGGGGATAGATTTCGTTTTGGATGATGTTACAAATCCAAGAATAGATATATACATGAATTCGAGCTTGATATATTCCATCAGACCTCCACCGGAGATCGTTCCATACATGATCAAGATAGCCAAGATCGTTAAATCAGATCTCCTAGTAAGACCATTTGGAAACGAGTTCTACGATGGAAAGCTTGTGAATTATAAGGGGGAAAGGTTTTACGTTTGGAGGGATTTGAGTTGATCAAAAGATTGTTCTTACTTATTGCTCCTCCCCTAATCTACCTAATTTTTATATACTTTGTAATCAAATACAATTACTACATCGCAGGTTTCTTGATAGCGTATTTCGTCCCTCCCGCCGGTAAGGAGAGCATAATTCCACTTATGATATCTTATCTGAGCGATGGACTCATTTCGATATTGATCCCAATCCTTCTGATAACAGTCACAGACTCCTTCACGGCCTTCTACGTAATATGGAACTTTGACATAGTTTTAAAGATTCCAAAGGTCGGTGAGGTTGTTAAGAGGTTCGAAGTTAAGGCTAAGAGGTTCATAGATGAATACAGGTTGTCAAGGAACACCTACCTAGGTCTCTTCGTATTCGTTTTCATACCTTTTCAAGGAACTGGGAGCACAACCGCCAGTTTGATAGGTAAGATCCTTGGATTGAACAACGTGAAGCTCTTTGCTACCATAGTTGGAGCATCGCTGACAAGCTCGATGTTCATAGCTATGGTTTCGGTTTATCTTACGGGTTACTTCAAAGATTACACTTTCTTGGTGGTTATTGGAATAGTCATAATCATAGGTATAGTCTTTAGATCGATAAGGAGATATCGCATTTATCAAACGATAGTTCATGAGACTAAGAGATGTCTTCACAGAGATCTTAAGGGAATTGGGGATAGACTGCATATCGACAAGAATAGGGAGAATATTGAAAAGTGATGATCCAATCCATATGATGGCAAACTACGTCATAATGGGAAAAGCTAACGTTTGCAAAGGTTTGAGCGGCCGAGTTTTCAATCTGAACTCTTGCAAAAATCCAGCGTACGTCGGCAGATGTAAGGATCCAATTTTGAAGAGGGAGGACTTGCTTAAGAGGGTGAACTTCCCATACATGGTTATAGACTGCTCTTTCTTCGACTACCACAGCGAGAAGGAGAAGAGGAAGATTGTCTTACAGATTCAGCAGAGCCTGAGTACTATAAGGAAGTTCATGTGGGACGAAAGGCTCGTCGTTACGCATAAGGATCTCGGATTGGGTGTTTACTACCCATCTACATCCAAGTTCATAAAGGATATGGGATTTAAAAGGGTAGTTTTACTTGATCCAAACGGTGAAGAGATCTTTAATGGACAAAAGGCCGATTGCTACGTGATAGGTGGAATAGTCGATAAAAGTGGAAACAAGAAGGGGTGGACATCTAAAATCGGTGAGAGACTGAAGAAGGATGGAATAGATTTTGAATCCTTAAGGATAGAGTTGAGAGGTGATGTTATAGGTGTTCCAGACAGGATAAACACCATAGTTGAAATAGTTTTGAGGGTAGTTTTGGATGGTGAGGATGTTGAGAGTGCGGTGAGATCGGTTCAATCTCATCTCGTTGCAAGGTGGAGGTTGAGGAAGGAGTTACCTAAGAGAACAGTTAGGATAGATGTAAATGGTAAGCCTTTTAGAGTTGTTAGGAAGTCTGAATTTAAGAGATTTGATTGGTTAAACTTGAGAAAGAAGGACTTTTACGATGTTTGCGTCGAGCTCGGATACATCGTTTTGGATGATGAATGGCTTGAGAGGATAATTGAGAGATCTTACTACGATGAGGTTAAGGGGAGGTATGTGGTTAAAATTTAAAATCGTGTACAATTCTTCATGAGACTTTACAACACGTTAACAAAAAGTATGGAAGATCTCAAGCTTGGAAGAACTGTAAGGATATATGTTTGCGGAATAACTGCATACGACTTTTCACATATAGGTCATGCAAGGACCTTTGTATTCTTCGACGTTTTGAGGAGGTATCTGGAGTACAAAGGTTACAACGTCATTTACGTTCAAAACTTCACAGACGTTGACGATAAAATCGTTAAGAGAGCAGTTGAAGAGGGGAAGACGCAAAGAGAGATTGCAAGGAAATTCATCTCAGAATTTTTGAAGGACATGTCCGTTTTGAACATAAAAAAGCCCGATTACATGCCTAAAGTTACCGATCACATTTCGGATATAATAAAATACGTTAAAAAGCTTTTAGATCTTGGCTACGCTTACGAAGTCGAAGGAGAAAATGGAAAAGATGTTTACTTCCATGTTCCTTCTTTTGAAGGATACGGTAGGCTTTCCGGAATGAGCGTGGAGGAACTGAACAGACACAGGATTGAACCAAATCCAAAAAAGAGAGATGTTAAGGATTTTGCCCTGTGGAAGTCTGCTAAGGATGAAGACTTTAAAGCTGAAGCAGTGTTTGAATCTCCTTGGGGTTACGGGAGACCGGGATGGCACATAGAATGCAGCGTCCTTTCTTCAAAATACCTCGGTATCCCCTTTGACATTCACGGCGGTGGGAGGGATCTGATATTTCCACATCACGAGAACGAAAGGGCACAGAGCTTTGCACTGTTCGGAGTTGAACCAGTTAGATACTGGATTCACTGCGACTTCGTGACGATAAGGGGTGAGAAGATGAGCAAGAGCTTGGGGAACATAGTTAGGATAAGAGAGATCTTGGACGGTGAAGTTTTAAGATACTTCTTACTGACAGCGTTTTACAGAAGTCCATTAGATTACAGTGAATCTTCGCTTGAAAAGGCCAAAAGATCTTACAACCATCTGAAAAACACCCTATTAAATTTAGATATGGAGATCTCAGCCTTGAAGACTTTTGGTATTGAAAGGGAAGGGATAAAATTCGATACGACAAGGTACATAAAAGATTTTGAGAGTGCAATGGAAATAATGAACACACCAAAGGCTCTATCGATCTTTCACTCCTTAGCAAAGGCTATAAACAGAAACATCTACGATATGAGCTTGGAAGAACTTGAAAACTGTTTCAAAGTTTTCATGACTTTCTCAAGGATACTCGGTTTATTTGAGAAGTACAAAAGGATACCGACACTTTCAAAAGAGGCTTTAGAGCTTGTTAAGGAGAGGGAAATTGCAAGGAAGGAGAAAGAATTTAAAAGAGCTGATGAGATCAGAGAAAAGCTTAGGGAGATGGGGATAATCCTGATAGATACTCCAAAGGGAACGAGATGGATGACAAAACATTTTTAAAACGAGCATAATGATACAATACTGAAACGTTTTTGGGGTGATGAAAATGAAAGTTTGGTTGATAGGAGCATACGGTATAGTTTCAACAACAGCGATGGTTGGAGCAAAAGCTTTGGAGAGGGGTTTGATCGATAAGACTGGTTTAGTTTCAGAACTGAAACCCTTCAAGAACATTTCAGAATACGTTCCACTCAAGTTCGAATTCGGTGGACATGACATAAGACCCCTCCCAACAGCCTACGATGCCATGCTTGAGCATTGGGAGATGAACAGGCACTTCGACAGGGAAATTCTTGAAAAAACCAAAGACTATCTTAAAAGCGTAAGAGCATGCAAGGGGACAGCCATAAACTGTGGTGAAGGTATAAAAGAACTTGGAAAGATCGAAACACTTGAGGACGAAGGTTTAACTTTGAAGGAAATCGTAGAAAGGATCGAGAAGGACATAAAGAGTTTTGCCGACGATGATACCGTTGTGATAAACGTAGCTTCAACGGAACCTCTACCAAGGTTTAACGAAAAGTATCACACAACCATAGAGGGGTTTGAGGAGATGATAGACAAAGATGCGAGAGAATTTGCGACTGCAAGCATGTTATACGCGTACGTTGCGTTGAAGTTGGGTTTGCCGTACGGAAACTTCACGCCCAGCGTAGGTTCAAGTATTCCTGCTTTGAAGCAGTTGGCAATTGAAAATTGCGTCCCTCATGCCGGAAACGATGGGAAGACTGGTGAGACACTCGTAAAGACGACCTTGGCTCCAATGTTCGCATACAGGAACCTTGAAATCGTGGGTTGGATGAGCTACAACATACTTGGAGACTTCGATGGCAAAGTTTTGAGTCATAGGGAGAATAAGGAGAGCAAGGTTATAAGCAAGGACAAGGTTCTTGAAAAGATAATGGGTTACTCGCCTTACACGATAACAGAGATAGATTTCTTCCCCAGCCTCGTAGATAACAAGACAGCCTTCGATTTCATTCACTTCAAAGGATTCCTTGGAACAATGATGAAGTTCTACTTTATATGGGACGGTATCGATGCAATCGTGGCGGCACCCCTCATACTTGACATTGCAAGGTTCCTGCTCTTCGCGAAGAAGATGGGTGTAGGTGGCGTCGTTAGAGAGATGGCCTTCTTCTTCAAGAGTCCGATGGAAACGGATGTCGTAAACACACACGATCAGTTCGTAATGCTGAGAAATTGGTTTGAGAGGCTTGCGGAGGTTTAAAATGTTTTACGATGTCAGAGAGATCGAGAGTTATACTTTAAAGATCTCGATTGAAAATGGAAACGTTGAGAAGTTGAGAATGGATAGATCGAGAGGCAAAGCTTTCAGAGTTTTGAAGAATGGATTTTGGGGATACTTCGTTGGAGATGTTGATGTGAAAGAGGGTTTGACTTTGGCAGAAAAGAACGCAGTCTTTGAAGGATCTTCAAACGTACTAGATGTAAGCTCAAAGGGATCTTTCTTTCTAAAGCCAAAGGAAGATTTTAGAGACATTCCGATAGATGAGAAGGTTGAGTTCTTGAAGGAAGTTGAGGATCATTTGAAGTGTGAAGGTATCGTAAGCACGAGCGTAGTGTACTTTGAGAACGTAAAAAAATTCAGGTATCATGATTCAAACGGTAACGAGGTTTATTATGAAGTTCCAAGGATAGGATTGACTGTTTCCGCTGTTGCAAAGGACAGGACTTTACAGTTTTATTCAAGAAGACTCATGAAACCGTCCGGATTTGAAGCTTTGAGAGATGCATACGAGTTGGCTGAAGAAGTATCAGAAGTTCTTTTGAAACTCGTAAATGCAAGAGCTCCACCCTCAGGTCTCATGAATGTAGTTTTAGATTCAAGATTGGCTGGAGTTTTCATTCACGAAGCCTTTGGACATGCTGTTGAGGGGGATCATGTCCTTCAAGGCTCAAGCGTCTTATCGAATAAACTCGGTTGCAAGGTTGCAAGCGAATCCGTTAACATATACGATGATCCAACGCTCATGGAGTTTGGATTTTATCCGTTTGATGATGAAGGTGTGAAATCTGAGAGGAGAGCGATAGTTGAGGATGGTGTGCTTAAGGACTTCTTGCATTCAAGGGAGACTGCATTTGAGCTAAAATCAAAACCGGGAAATGCAAGGGCGGAAGGTTTGAACTTTCCAATCGTCAGAATGAGCAACACTTACCTGGATAGAGGAGATTACACGATGGATGAACTTTTGGAATCTGCGGAAGTCTATCTGATAGGTTCGAGAGGAGGTGAAACAGATCCTGCAACGGGTTACTTTCAGTTTAACGCTCAATACGGATACGTTGTGAAGGATGGGGAGATTTGCGAAATGATAAGGGATGTTTCACTAAGCGGTAATACGCTCGAAATCCTTAAGGATGTTCGGATCGGGAAAGATCTGAAATTTGATCCAGGATTCTGCGGTAAAAACGATCAACTCGTCCCAGTTTCCGACGGTTCACCGTCAATACTGATAAAGGCGCTGGTGGGAGGTGCTTAGAACAACCTGTTCTTGTCGAGTATTGACATGAGTTCACTCAGATCGAA
>CAZUUE010000038.1:0-6809 GCA_964623695.1 uncultured archaeon | reverse complement strand
CTTAAGGGTATTTAAAGGGCTTATATACTACCAACACACTTTCCGATCTACTGTTCAGTGCGGGGAGGAGGTCAATGAAAGATTAAACCCTTTCTAAGTTCCCTGCAAATTTCATCGATTCTATCACACGATTCCCTTCCCTCTTCCTCTATAACCCTCACAATCGCACTTCCAACGACAACACCATCAGCTCCAGCTTTCAAGATTTTTCTCACATGTTCAGCTTTGGATACACCAAATCCAACAGACAAAGGTTTTTTACATATCGATTTCGCTCTCTTTATGAGATCGAAAACCAAGTTCGAAAGCTTGTCCCTTACTCCGGTTGTTCCATAGAGGGATACGAGATAGACAAATCCTGAGCTGGCTTCATCTATCATCCTCAATCTTTCATTCGTTGTATTCGGTGAAGCCAGAAATACTGTTTTCATATCGTTTCTGTAACATGCATCGAGATATTCGTTCGCCTCCTCAACAGGTAAATCCACTATCAGCATACCGTCGACACCAGAACTCCTCGCGATTCTGACAAATCTACCAACCCCCTTAACGTATATCGGATTGTAGTACGACATCAGAACGATGGGATTTTCATGCTCGCGCTTAAATTCCCTCACAACTCTCAAGACATCTTCAACCTTAGTTCCAGACTTCAAAGCTCTGTGATGAGATTTTTCGATTGTCCTTCCGTCGGCCATGGGATCGCTGAACGGAATTCCAAGTTCGATAAGATCACTGTATTTAGCCAAAACTTTGAGGATATCCAAGGTTGTTGAGATGTCTGGATCTCCAGCCGTCACGTATGTAATTAGACTTGGTCTCCTTATCATATATTTACCTCCTTCATGACTATATCCAGATCTTTGTCACCCCTTCCAGAAAGGTTAACAACGATCGTGCAATCTCTGTCAAGTTCCTTAGCGAGATCTATGGCATAAGCAAGCGCATGTGCCGATTCTAGGGCTGGTAGTATTCCTTCAGTCCTTGAAAGCTCCAAAAACGCCCTTAAGGCTTGTTCGTCCGTGACCGCAACGTATTCAACCCTTCCAATCTCCTTCAACCAAGCATGTTCTGGACCTACGCCTGGATAATCCAAGCCAGGTGCTATGCTGTGCGTGTCAACTATTTGACCGTCTTCATCCTGTAAGAAGTAGCTCAACATTCCATGTAAAATCCCCTTCTTACCAGCACAAAGCGATGCTGAGTGTTTTCCAGTTTCTATACCCTTTCCACCCCCTTCGACGCCTATCAGTCTAACTTCATCGTTTATGAAAGGATGAAAAATACCCATAGCATTACTTCCACCACCCACGCAAGCTATTATAACATCAGGTAAACATCCTTCCACTTCAAGAATTTGTTTTCTTGTTTCTATCCCAATCACAGATTGAAAATCTCTAACGATCGTTGGATAGGGATGGGGGCCTACGACTGAACCTATTAAGTAATGTGTGTTTTCAAAGCTTGAGACCCAATCCCTCAAAGCTTCGTTTATTGCATCCTTTAAAGTCTTCGTCCCACTTTCAACTGGAATAACGTTCGCTCCAAGTATCTTCATCCTAAAAACGTTCATCTTCTGTCTCTTGACATCTTCTGCACCCATGTAAACATCCACCCTTAAACCCATCAAAGCACCAGCTATCGCAGTTGCAACTCCATGCTGCCCAGCTCCAGTTTCGGCAATCAATCTATCTTTTCCCATGAATTTTGCAAGCAAAGCCTGCCCTATCGTGTTGTTTATCTTATGAGCACCACCATGCAAGAGATCCTCCCTCTTAAGGTATATCTTCGCTCCCCCAATCCTTTCGGTTAAATTCTTTGCAAAGTACAGGGGAGTAGGTCTCCCGGCGTAGTTTTTTAGATAGTAGTCTAATTCGGATCTGAATCTTTCATCGTTCTTGAGCTCGTTGTATGCTCTTTCAAGTTCTTTAAGTGGAGCTATCAAAGTTTCTGGGACAAACATACCCCCGAACTCTCCAAACTTCATCTTTTCACCTTGAATCCAAGCTCATTCAAAACTTTCAAAGCCTTCTCAAGATGTTCCTCCTTAACAAGGATCTTGTCTGAATACAATGAAAGTATCAATATCGGAACCTTTTCATTCGCCATTGCACTCGAAACCTTCGATATAAAACCCACAACCTCTAAAGGAACGTTGATATCCAGAGTTATCAACCTGTATCCAGTCTCACACTCGACAAACTTTTCAAGCCTAACCAAATCCCTCTCCGGCATTACAACCTCGAAGAACTCACCTTTAACAACCGCTACGTAATTTACGTTTGGTAAATTTCTGAGCTTTACCACAGCGAACCTATCTGGATGTATCTCCACGCTTTCACCAACGAACTCTATCATCTCTTCACCCCCTTAACAAAATCTGCAATCAGTTTTTCATCTTTTCTTCCATCCCTCTCAACACCGCTCGAAACGTCAACTCCGTACGGCTTTACAAATTTCACGATCTTAACAACATTTTTTGGATTCAGTCCCCCAGCCAAAACTATTTCGTGCCTTTTAGCTATCTCTCTGCTTACTCTGTGATCGTGTGTCATGCCCAAGCCTTTTCCAGTGTCGAGTAGGATCATGTCGATATCGAACCTTTCTATATCCTTCATGAGTTTCACTGCATCGGCATCTGGGTTTTTACTCCTTTTTGGAACTTTAAACATCTTCATGACGAAGACACCGAATTCGTACTTTATCCGTTCGACATCCCTCGGATCTATTGCATCGGTGTGTATCTGCACGTAGTCAGCTTCGGTTTTTTCTATCAATCCACTCCAATCCTCAAAACTTTTAAAAGTCGAAACAACAAAAACAGGAATTTTAGATTCCTCAATCAACTCCCTAGCTTTCTCAATTGTTATCCTACGCTTTGATTCGCATCCAACCACAACTCCCGTAGCATCTGCATACCTTTCAACTATCTCAAGTTCGTCCAAGCTTTTGATCCCGCAAATCTTTACGAACATCTAAGATCACCCAACGATGGAAGACGCACCAGAGCTACGACTAACCCTCACACATATTAACAAAGTTCCTGATAATTCTCAAACCTTCGTTTCTTGGTGTCAAAATGCTCTCTGGATGGAACTGGACACCTTCCATCGACCTTTTCCTGTTTCTTATCCCCATCACCAGACCACCATTCAAAGTCCTTGCAGTTACCTTAAAACCCCTGGGAACCTTTAGAACCGCTAAGGAATGATACCTACCAACCTTGAGCGGATTTCCAACTCCTTGAAATATCGTTTTGCCATCATGCTCTATCAAGCTCGATTTTCCGTGTACAGGTCTTACCCTTCCAACGTGTCCTCCAAACGAGTATGCGATTATCTGATGACCAAGACAAACGCCCAATATCGGTGTCTCCATCTCTAAAACTACCTCCAGACTCACACCAACATCCCTTCTACTTTCAGGGGATCCGGGGCCGGGAGAAACTATTATTCCATCTGGGTTTAGTTTTCTAATCTCATTTAACTTAACAGTGTTTGGAACGACCTTCACATCTGTAAATAAAGATGTGTATTCGGCTAAATTCCATACAAACGAGTCTCTGTTATCTATGATCAGTATCATTCAATCACCCCTAAAGATTTCATGACCGCATGCATCTTCTTCTCAGTCTCAACGAATTCTCTATCTGGAATGGAATCGGCAACAATTCCAGCACCAGCTCTTACCCTGTAAACTTCATCTATCTCAACCATTCGAATCGCTATCGCCATGTCTGCATAACCGCTTACCGAGAAGTATCCGACACAACCCCCGTAAACCCTTCGCTTTGAAACCTCAATTTCATCTATGATCTCCATTGCCCTGATCTTCGGTGCACCAGTCAGAGTTCCGGCTGGAAAACAAGCCTCGACTGCATCGAACATGTCGGCATCAAGCTCTCCAATCACCTCACTCTCTATGTGCTGAACGTGGCTGTACTTTAGGACCTCCATGAACATCGTAACCCTCACGCTTCCAGCCTTACTGACCTTCCTCACGTCATTTCTTGCCAGATCGACCAACATCACATGCTCAGCTCTCTCTTTTTCATCTAACAACAGCTTCTCAGCAATCCTTTCGTCTTCTTCATCGCTTTTACCCCTGGGAGCAGTTCCGGCTATCGGATTGACCCTGACAATTCCACCCTCAACCGAGCACATCGTTTCTGGTGACGCTCCCACTAAGGATTTCTCAAACTCCAAACAGAACATGTATGGGCTTGGATTTATCTCTCTAAGTCTCTGATAAATCTCGAAGGGGGAGAGATCCGAGTCTATCTCGTATTCTCTCGAAATGACAACCTGAAAGACATCTCCAGCAAACACGTACTCCTTTGCCCTTTCAACCATCTCAACAAACTTCTCTCTATCTGCATCACATCCCAAAACATCTGAAGTACCCTCTTCCCTTTCAACATCAGTCCTTTTAGCCTTTCTAATTATCATCTCAGCCCATTTCTCCTTTTCACAGTTTTTTTCAAGTGAAGCGTAATAAAATCTGTTCAATACGTGATCGTAGATAAAGACATCATCGTAAAATCCAAAAACGGAAGGTTCGTCTACTTCACCATCTATGTAGTTGTGAACGGTATCGTAGGATACGTAACCTACGAAACCACCTAAAAACCTTTCACCGTTAATCGGATCAAAACTAAATCTCTTTAAAGCCTTAAAGGGATTCTTTTCATTACTGATCACCTTACCATCCAACCTAGTTCCCCTTTCATCTACCTCTATCAAAAACTTTGGATTCGCTGAGATGAATGTGTATCTAGCTTTTCTTTCATGTTTGCCTATGGATTCAAGTATGAACGGACATTCGTAGTCTCTCAGAACGTTGTATAACTTTAAAGGGTCTACGTAATCAAGCTTCTTGACAAGCATACTATCTCCTCCAACTTCCTTATTGCAAATTCTTCGATGGCAAGTTTCACGAGATCTACACACTCATTCAAATCGTCTCTTATGAGGTTAAGGGCAAGTGCAGAATTTGCAATTATGAAGTTCCTGTCCTCTTCAGAACCTTTTCCAGAAAGGACAGCCCTTATTCTTTTTGCACTCTCTTCTGGAGAGTAACAAGGTTTAATCTTGACAGGGTTCAATCCAAAATCGTTGGGGTTCAATTTAAACTTTTCCACACCGTCGCATACCTCCAAAACTACAGTTTCATCCTTTGGATGAACCTCATCAAGTCCACTACCATGAACTACAAACGCCCTCTTTACCTTCAAGATTTCAAGTGCACGTGCAACCTTATCTACCAGATCCAAGGAACTCACACCTAAGAGTTGATAGGATGGATTCGATGGATTTGATAGAGGTCCCAAAACGTTAAACACAGTCCTAACCTTCAACTCCCTTCTAATCGGCATTATCTTCTTTAAAGTTGGATGATAGAGAGGTGCAAAGAGGAATGTGAAATTCGTTTTCTCCATCAAGATTTTGGCCTCATTTGGGCTTAGTTTGTATTTAACTCCCAAAGCCTCCAAAAGGTTTGCCGAACCACTCCTTGATGTTACAGATACGTTTCCGTGTTTTGCTACTCTTGTAAAGCACGATAGGATTATTGCACTAGCTGTGCTCACGTTTATCGTAAACGATCTGTCTCCTCCCGTTCCACAAGTGTCCAAGACTTCACCCAAGTTTATCTTAATAGCCTTGTCTCTCATTGCCTTTGCAAGTCCTGCCAACTCCTCAGCAGTATACCCCTTGGTCTGAAGAGCTGTAAGAATTCCAGCAATCCTTACGGGACTTTCTTCGATCAGTTGATTAAAGAGATCGTACGATTCCTCAAAGCTTAGATCTCTACCTTCAACTATCTTCTCAAGCATACACAAAACACCTCACAAAACTTTCGATATCCCTTGCAAGCATGAACGCAGTTCCAATCAGAACCGCATCGACGAACTTCAAAGCTCTCTTTAAATCGTCCAAATCACGTATACCACTCTCGCTGATCTTTAAGAATCTATTTGGAATTAGAGGAGCGATTCTTTCAGTAACTCCAACATCCCCATCGTCCTTCTCAAGCTTAAAGATGTCCCTGTTGTTTATACCTACGATCGTCGTGCTCGTATCGATCGAAATTTCAACGTCTTGAGGTGTGTGAACCTCAACGACTGTATCAAGTCCGTGTTCCTTAGCAAAATCGACAAACTCGGATGTTTTTTCTTTAAGTATCCTTGTTATTAGCAGTATTGCAGAAGCTTCCACTTCGGCTGTCTTTTCAATCTCAAGCTTGTTTGTTATAAAATCTTTCCTCAAAACGGGTAGATCTGTGATCCTGCAGATCTCTTTAAGGATATTAAAGGAACCCTTAAAGATGTTTGGTTCCGTTATGTAAGAGATACCACACACTCCGGCCCTTTCGTAAGCTCTCAGAATCTCTATCGGATCCCTACCCCTTAAGAGATCTCCATGTTTGGGTGAGTGAATCTTGATCTCAGCTATGACAGCGTTTCCCTCACAATTCCTAATTGATCTGCTCAATCTAAACATTATTGAAAATTCTCATATATTGTATTTAAGCTTTTCTTATGAGATCAATCACAAAAAATAAGCCTATCCAAACTCCCTAAATATCTCCCCAAACTCCCTCATATCTCTCTCACTCTCCAAAAGCTCCTTTAAAATCCTTGAAAGTTCGCAAATCTTTACTCTAATCTGTCCGGTTGTGTCTCTGTCTCTTATCGTTACGGTGTCATCTTCAAAGGTTCTGTGATCTATCGTTATGCAGAAAGGAGTTCCGATTTCATCAAATCTTCTGTATCTCCTTCCTATACTCCCAGAATCATCGTAGTCCGTATA
>CAZUUE010000037.1:0-6828 GCA_964623695.1 uncultured archaeon | reverse complement strand
AACGAGCATGACTATCTCTTGCAAGTTCGCCTCTTCCTGAAGGACCTCCATCATCCACCTTCTAAGTTCGGGCCAGTCTGGGAACTTCTGCTTGTACCACTCCTGCAAACCTTCAGCATATAGACTGTAACTCGTGAGCCAGTTTATAGCTGGGAAGTGCCTCCTTGCAGCGAGCTTCGTATCCAAAGCCCAGAATACCTTGACTATCCTCAAGGTGTTCTGCGTCACAGGCTCCGAGAAGTCGCCTCCAGGTGGAGATACTGCTCCAACTACGCTCACACTTCCAATGTAACCACTTAAAGTCTTAACTCTTCCAGCTCTCTCGTAGAACTCGGCCAATCTTGAAGCTAGGTATGCTGGATAACCCTCTTCACCTGGCATCTCTTCAAGCCTACCAGACATCTCTCTCATAGCTTCGGCCCATCTACTTGTAGAATCTGCCTGTAATGCGACATCGTAACCCATGTCTCTGAAGTATTCGGCCATCGTTATCCCGGTGTAAACCGAAGCTTCTCTTGCCGCTACGGGCATGTTAGATGTGTTTGCCACAAGCACAGCTCTCTCCATCAGTGGCTTACCTGTTCTAGGATCTATAAGCTCTGGGAACTCCTCCAGTATTTCGGTCATCTCGTTACCCCTCTCACCACATCCGATGTAAACGATCACATGCGAATCTGCCCACTTTGCAAGCTGATGCTGCATAACCGTTTTTCCAGTTCCAAAACCACCTGGAATCGCTGCTGTTCCTCCCTTTGCAATCGGGAAGAATATGTCAAATATCCTCTGACCAGTTAATAAGGGAACCTCTGGAGGTAGCTTTTCAACGTAAGGTCTCGGAATCCTTACAGGCCATCTGTGATAGAGTTTCAGTTCAGTTCCGTCATCTAAGACTGCGATCGTGTCATCTACCGTAAAGGAACCTTCGTAAATTTCGACAATAGTCCTTTCTGGAACGTTTGGAGGAACGAGGATCTTATGCTCAAAGACTTCGGTCTCTTGAACGCTTCCAATTATCTGACCACCTTTAACCTTGTCACCCTTCTTAACTATGGGTTTAAACTCCCACTTCTTCTTTCTGTCCAAGGCTGGAGCTTCAAGTCCCCTTGCAATGAAGTCACCGCTCATCTCCCTCAAAACAGGTAGTGGTCTCTGAACACCATCGTAAATACTCCTTACGATTCCAGGACCAAGCTCGACGCTTAAGGGCATTCCCGTGTTCACAACTTTTTCTCCAGGTCTTACGCCGGATGTGTCTTCGTAAACCTGAATCAGTATCTTCTCTCCAACCACACCTACAACCTCACCCATCAATCCCTCTTCTCCGACCTTGCAGACATCGTACATCCTAGCCTTCAAACCTTCAGCAACTACGAGTGGTCCAGAGATCCTATAAATCTCTCCAACCGAACCTACGGTTTTCACCTCCATAGGTCAACACCCAAAGCCTTTCTAATCTTCTCCCTCAACTCCTCAACCGCACCAACACCTCCAACGGCAACAAAAGTTGGCTCAACTCTCTCATCTATTTCCCTTCTCAAAGTTAGCGGGAGCTTTCTTAGATCATCATACCTTATCACAACTACGCCTACATCTTCCCTCTTTAAAACATCCTCAACAGCCTTTACAAGATCTTCATCGCCACTTACCTCGTAAACATCTCTAATGCCGACCAGCCTAAATCCAAGCGTGAAATCTGCATCACCTATCACGGCAACCTTCATACTATCACCAACTGCGCCTCGATCTCCTCATTCGGTATCTCCTGCCACTTACCCCAACCCAAGATTCTGAGGTTATCAACTTCTATCTTCTTCAGTATCATATACTGCAACACTGGTAATATAGATAACGGATAGTTGCTGGCCCTCCTGGCAACCTCTTTCATCCAAGCCTTATCGAACTGAATTTCTATCCTTGAGATCTCTCTATCTGTTATCTCTATTCCCTTTCCAAACCAGTATCCTTCAAATGATTTTGTTAGTTCGTCCCAAGGCATCGCAGACAGCTTCGCACATTCATCTTCGGTAAGCTCAAATCCACCCGGTATTATCCTCTTCGATATCTCGTCAGCGGGGAGATCTTCTCTCTTAAGCCTCAGAATTGTCTTTACGTTCTTTATGTCAACCTCCATTCTAATGAAATCTACGAAGAGCTTTAGAGCAAGTTCACTCGGTCTCATTGCAAGTATCCTTGAGTAGTAAACCTTGTACACTTCATCTTCGATCTCACTCAGATTGGCCTGTCCAACCTTAGATAGGTGTTCGTAATAAGGGGTTCCCTCAAACGTCTTCACGATCTCATCGATCTCCTTTGGGATAAGGGTCTTCCAGAACTCCATGGTGTAGCTACCAACTGGAACAATTGATTCTTCAATTTCATCCTGACTGACACCAGCAAGCTTACCCTTGATTATCGTTAAGATGTTCCAGACATCCCACCTCTTCAAGAATTCCGTTATTATATCCCTAGCCAATCCAAAAGAGACATCTTGAATCTTCTTGTAGGTTCTCCCAAGGTTTAGAGTTAAAGCGTAATCTAACAGCCTAGGGCCACTGTATTTGTAAGCGAGCTCATCTATCTCTTTCTTGTATGCCGTTTCTTCTAAGTACCTAACTATCTCATCAAAGCTCATGTTTATGAGTTTTCTATACTCTTCACTTGGAATGAGATCTCTCTTCATCACCTTTACCCTTGCAACTATGTAAGCCCAAGTTGCATGCTTTCCAGTTAAAGATACCATTTCAATCACCCAAAGAGTATCTTTGCGACCTCACCCATCTTCATTTCGTACAACCTGTTTAAAAGTTCATCGAATGTTAAGTTCAATCTGACTTCACCATCCTCGCTTTCCAGTATCACACCACCCAAACAATCAACGTTCCCTCCGTATCTTACGTCAAGTTTCATTTCCTGTATTATCGATTTCACGAGATCTTCATCCTCTTTTCTTGAATATACTATCATTCCGGGACTTGCCGACTTTAGGAGTGTTGACGTAAGTTTTCTTCTCGTTTCAACGTCCATCTCCCCTATTCTTCTCTTTAGAGACTCGAAGACCTCATCGAGTATCTTCTTCTGAACATCCAACATCTGTCTCTTCATCTCAAGCTTGACACTCGATATCTCTTGTCTTCTCAATCTGTCAGCTTCTTTTTCACCGTCTTCTTTAGCTTTCCTCAATATCTCATCAGCCTTTGCCTTAGCTTCCGCAACTATCCTTTCAGCTTCCCTCCTTGCATCTTCTATTATCTTTTCCCTCTCCTGCTTGCCTTTTTCATAGATCTCACCGATCACAGCTTCGAGCGCCATAAGCTTCACCCGTAAGCGAACATGAGTATGAAGCTTATGACCAATCCGAAGATGACGATTGTTTCTGGTATAACTGTGAACAGCAGACCCAAACCCAGGAAACCTCTGTCTTCTGCTATGGCACCAACTGCAGCAGCTCCAATACCACTCTCACCAGCTCCAGCTCCAATACCAGCCAATCCAACAGCCAATCCGGCACCTATGGCAGCACATCCCTTTATGAACGCATCACTCGCTATCAACTCCCCAGCCATAACTCATCACCTCCCAATCAAAAAATCAACCCACTTAACCAAATCTCCAAACCTATACCCAAATAAAATTATAAGGGCCATCACTGTGAATCCAACCATCATTCTGAATGTCGATACCAACCAGTAATACTTCACGAACCTCTCTACGTTCTTCTCGCTTCCAAGCTTCTCTGCCAGTCTCCTTACAAGTCTCTCACCGATCATCCGTAAGCGAACATGAGTATGAAGCTTATGACCAATCCGAAGATGACGATTGTTTCTGGTATAACTGTGAACAGCAGACCCAAACCCAGGAAACCTCTGTCTTCTGCTATGGCACCAACTGCAGCAGCTCCAATACCACTCTCACCAGCTCCAGCTCCAATACCAGCCAATCCAACAGCCAATCCGGCACCTATGGCAGCACATCCCTTTATGAACGCATCACTCGCTATCAACTCCCCAGCCATAACTCATCACCTCCCTACTCCAAAAACTTCCTAATCCTACCAAAAGGCTTATACAAAATACCACCACCCTCAAAGAACTTCGTAAAGAACTCTACATAGTGCAATCGAAGTGACTGCAATCCTGGATCAAGTATACCAAGTAACAGATTCATGACGTGTCCGAGTAGCAGTATGATTATTGCCACTGGTAATATTGCCATTCCAGGTGGAAATCCCATTTTAAGTGTCAGATAGTTAAAAACGTATGCAAAGTAGACCGATGCAAGTCCAATAGCCAACAATCGAGCGAAGCTCAAGATCTGACCGAACCACGTTAAGAGTTCGACACCCATTATGATACCCATGGCACCCATCTTTGGAACCTCTGCCTTTGCAAAGAGTATGAACCAGATCACTATTAATGGTAAAGCCAGAAGGTAGAAGATGTTGACACCAGCTTGCCATCCTTTTACAAGTCCTGGGATTGGAAGTGGAACGCTTCTACCATCTTCAACCGTGTAACTACCGAACACGTATAGGTTGTCTGGTAAGAGCTCTCCGAATCCATCTGGCGGTGGAGATGTAAATATGCCAAGGTTGTACGAGAATCCAAGTATCATGAAACACAGTCCGAGAACACCTATGAACCAGCAACCCTTTTCAAGTAGGGCTTCCTTCAATCCATGCTCAGCTGCAACGTTTCTGAATCCCAATGCGAATCCCCAAAGAAGCTTGAACATACCGATGGTCAGAGTTATGAATAACAGTGCTTTGACACCGAAAGCCTCAACCCTATCGAATATTGGATGATGATGGTTGAATGCGTATAACGAAGCCAGAGCATCGCCAAACCAGTGAACCTGCGAAGGTTTTAAGCCTTCTCCTACAACGAAGGGGCCAAAGCATTCACCGTAAAGGAATCCGAAGAATATTGATGAGATTCCAGAGTATATACCTATGTTTAACAGCTTCTGCCAACCTTCCGTCTTAAATATCCTCTTAAGATAAAGGGATATGACTGTAATCAAGGCACCGTAACCGATATCACCAAGCATCAAACCGAAGAACAATGGGAAGAATATCGACATTATCCAAGTCGGATCAACCTCATGGTACTTTGGAATTGCGTAGGTTGTTGAGAGAACTTCAAAGTCCTTCACGTAAGAGGGATTCGTTAGCTTTGTTGGAGGATCGAAGTTACCTTTTTCCTCTATCTTTTCAACGGCAACCTTTCCATCCGTTTCACTTTCGATTTTGCTCTTGAATTTTTCAAAATCCCTTTCTGGAACGTATCCGACTATGAAGAACACGTATCTTGATACAAGTGATCTCAACGGTAGTTCGGATTTTTCAAGCTCCATACTTAGATACTCTTCAATTGCAAGCATCAAATCAGATTCCTTAGCCTTGATCTCTTCTATCTCAGATTCAAGTCTCTTTATCTCTTCTTGAATCGAGGTCATTTCAGATTGTATCTCAGAAATTCTTACATCGTAATCTTCGATTTCTGGGATCGCAACCTCTCTGAATCCATACTCCTGCAGAACTCTGAATACATCTTCCGCATGCTCGATCTTGACAAAGACAGCTACAACATACTCCTTACCGTAGCTCTTCAAGAATATCTCAAACTTGTCCGTTATCTCCTTTATTCTAGGACTTGGATCGACTCTTATAAATCCAACAAAAGGTCTTATCGTTCTGTAATCCTTTAGAAGCCTTGGTGGAATTCCAAGAACCTTAAGCGGCTCTATTATCCTTAACTCCTCCTCCAAAACCTTCAGCTTATCTTGCAACTCCTTCACCTTATCTATCTTCGCACCGAGCTCAGTTCTATACATCTCAAGTCTCGAATCAAGCTCTGCTACAACCTCATCGATTCTAAATTTTCTCTTTGGGAAGTACTTTTCAGGATCGAGCTTTAAGTATGCCAATATACTTCTAAGCTGAACGAGATTCCTTGAAATTCCGCCCGCCTTCTCAAAAGGTTCTCCCAATCTAAAGTATTCGGTTTCAACCGGATCTTCTATGTGTATGATGTTTAGGTCGTAGAGTATTTCAGATACCTTTTCAAAGAGATCTTTGGGACCCACTACTGAAACTTTAACCATCTTCTCGGGCCTAAGCATATTCGATCATCCCTATGAACTCCTTATATAAAAATTCAACCGCATTCTGCATATTTGATTTTCCCTTTGATTCAATTTCAGAAATCTTTCTACTGAGAGATTCTCTGACTTCCTGTTTTTCTTTTTCTATACTTTCATTTGCTTTTTCCAAAATCTCAGACCTTATCTTCTCACCTTCCTTCTCCGCATCTTCTATTATCTTCTTTGCATCTTCCTTAGCCTTTTTAATGATACCCTCAGCCTCTTCCTTTGCACTCTTTATGTCCTCTTCAACCTTTAACTCTGCCTCTCTAATCTTTTCAAGAACCTCTGTACTCTCCATGATAATCACCCTCTGATAACAATTGTCAAAACCGACGTAACGATATATTTAAAATTTGCTATTTTCAATTCTGTATGATAACATGTTCAAAAATTTTAAAAATTTAAAAAATAAACTTAAGAAATAATAAGAAATCTTGTCAAAGAATTGAGAATATTCAAGAAAAACAATGTACCTGAAGATATAAAGATTCTTGGCATAGCAATTCACTCCAGATTCTATAAGATAGCAGTTAGAGTTTTTTTTACTAATTTCATTAAACGAGAGACTGCCTCCATAGACGAATGTCCTCTTCAGTTCAACACGACCATGAACTCTGCTGTATGTGGTGGACTATTCACAAAGATGAGAATTACAAGTATTTAAGAAACTATAGAAACGAAAAC
>CAZUUE010000036.1:0-7082 GCA_964623695.1 uncultured archaeon | reverse complement strand
AAATCCAAAACCAAGGAATATAATCGACCTAAATTCAAAAATATACTTTTAAATTTCTTTCCGATATTTCCTCCTCTCCGAAGCCATATCACACTCAATATATTCCACTAGCTTCGCTATTCACACTGTCAGTCTAGAATAACTATTTAAAGGTTACCGCGTCGAACCCAATCTGGAACGTCAACCACGATTTGTTTTGGCATATTTTATATTAAGTTACTAAGAAAGCCTCGCATTTCAAAGTAGATAACAAAGTTCAAGTTTTTGTCAACTAAGTCAAATCTATCTTCTCTTCGTTTAAGCAGAGGGTAAAGACCATCTTTTGTTCTATTACAGCCAAGAATCTGTTAAATGCTGGAATCTATTTTACAAGCTATTCTTTATTACAATCAGTTCTTCAAATACCTTTTGCTGAATTTAATGTTGTTTTGGCAATTTTTAACGTTACAATTAAGATCATCGAAATTAACGCAAGCATAGGTATTCTCTTATATCTTCTTTGGTTAAAATTTGTTCTTTCTTGCCCTTTCACAATAGATCTGAAAGTTGGTAATCAAATATAAACTTAAATTTTTTAAATACTTAGTTGCCAAAAACTCGAACTTTCAGAACTACCGATCAAAGCAGGGAAGAGGTCAGAGTAACGGTTACATATTTTTAAGATTACATTCAATCATGATCGAGATCAAGACAAACAGAAGGGTTGAAATTATAGATATAACTGAAAGAGTTAGAGAGATAGTTGAAAAGAACGATATCGAAGACGGAATAGCTGTGATTTACACGAGACACACGACCACGGCGATAATAATAAATGAGAACGAGAGAGGTTTGATTGACGATATCACAACGATACTTGAAAAGCTTATTCCAACCCAAGCTGGATACCTTCATGATAGGATAGACGACAATGCGGATTCGCATTTGAGATCGATCTTACTGGGAAATTCAGTTGTTATTCCAATAACAAACGGTAAACTGGATTTGGGGACTTGGCAGAGGATTCTTTTCGTTGAGTTGGATGGGCCTAGAAGTAGAAAGGTCGTTGTGAAGGTTGTTCCATGCTGAGATTGGTTTTTGTCGAGGCTTCACTTGAGACCATTCCAAAATCCATAGCCAACCATCCTTCGGTGCTTAGCGATGCGAAGAGAAGGAAAAAGAGGCCTACAGAGATGATTTTGGACGATTCGAAGCATCACTTAGCAATGAAGAGTCTTGAAAAGAGGGAAAAGAGGGGAAGACCGGACATAATACATCAATGTTTACTCTTAGCTTTAGATTCACCGATCGAAGATTTAGAGATATTCGTTCATACAATAAACGATATAGTTATTTGGATAAACAGGGAAACGAGACTACCAAGAAACTACAATCGGTTCATAGGTCTGATGGAGGATCTTTTTAAAAAGGGTGAGATCAAGGCTGATGGGACACTGCTTAAGATTACAGATCTAAGTTTGAGAGATGTCTTGAGAGATCGTAAAGTGGTTGTCATGAGCGAGAAGGGCAAGGAGAAGGATATCGGATCTGGGGATGTTGCGGTATGTATAGGTGCGTTCCCACACGGTGATTTTGATGAGAAAAATGTCGAATTGTTTAGAGAGTTAAATGCAGAATTCGTTTCAATCGCGAAAAGACCTGTCACAGCACTTTATACAACGTGTAGAGTTATATCCTCCTTTCAACGTATCTCCCCCTGAGTTCTATCTCTTCTGCCCTATTTATAACTTCGTCAGCCTTCTCGTATTCTTTATAACCATCTATGAAAGCCATCTTCAACTCCTCCCAGTTATCAAAGCTTGCTTTTAGAGATTCGAAGTAAACGTGCAGATCGACACCCTTCGGTTCAATTCTATCGTCGATGAAGGCTAAACCGAAGTCCACGAAGTAAATCTTGCCATCGCTCAGTATCATGTTCATGGGGGTTATGTCTCCGTGTATTATGCCAACTTCGTGCATTTTGGCAACCAACCTACCGATCTCTCTACTTATCTCTGGTTTCATTATCTCCTTTACAGGTTTACCCTTTATCCTTTCCATCACTATCTTGTTCTCTTCTATGTCTAAAATTATGGGTGTTGGAACACCTTGCCTTCTTGCTAACGATATTATCTTAGCTTCGGTTTTAGTTCTGCTCTTTCTCAGTGTTTCATCGAGCTTGGGATGTCTGTAACGCTTTGTCTTTCTGATCTTTTCAACAACGTTCTCGTAAATCCTAACTTCAGCTTCACCACCCAAGTAAACCTTTTCAAGCCTTCCATACTCCATCGTCTCACTCTCCTTAGTTCAGTACTCGTCGCTCTCAAAATAGTACTCTTCCTCCTCAAACTCTTCGATCTCTTCAATTTCTTCCTTCTCCTCCAAATCCTCAAGCTTATACTCCTCGTTCGTATCGAGATTGAGAAACTTACCGTTTCTGTATATCAAAACGGTTTCACAGAGGCTGCATTTAACCTCCATCTCATCGTAAAGATCCTTCAATTCGATCTCCTCACCACAGTACGGGCACCTTATGATCTTCACTGCCATCTTCCAAAGCTTACATATTCAAATTTAAGCCTTTTCCTCAAAAACCTTAAAAATCTATGATATACTTGAAGCATGGGATTCGAAAGCTTATTTAAAAAGATTACGGATTACAAGTGGGAACTACCTAGGAATTACAAGCAGGGGATGAAGGTTCCGGCTGTGTTTTACGTAAACAGGAAGTTGATGAACATACTTGAAAAGGATGCAGTTGAGCAAGCTGCAAACGTTGCAACAATGCCTGGAATATGTAAAGCAAGTTTGGTCATGCCAGACGTTCACGTTGGTTACGGATTTCCAATTGGAGGAGTTGCCGGATTCGATGTTGAAGAAGGTGTTGTAAGTCCCGGTGGAGTTGGTTTTGATATAAACTGTCTATCGCCTAATTCGAACATCCTAACGGAGCATGGATACTGGATAAAGATAAGGGATATTCCAAAGAACATGGGAAGGGTGAAGGTTTACGATGTCGAGGAGAGACACAACGATTCTGGAGAAGTTGCGTTTGTGTCTGCAAGGAGTGTGGATAGGAGAGCTGTAAGGATAACCACCGAATCTGGTAGAGTTTTAGAGGGAAGTTTGGATCATCCAGTTTTAACGAGATACGGCTACAAACCTCTTGGGGAAATTGGAGAAGGAGACTACGTCGTGGTCTGTCCCTTCGAAGGTGTTAAGTATGAGCGATTCAAAGGAACTATTTTAGACGAAGGAGATTTTGAAGATTGCGACGCTCGGATCGTAAAATATCTTAAAGAGAAGAATTTGATCCCGCTGAGATATGAAGATTCCAAAATTGGAACGATAGCGAGGTTGTTGGGATTTGCATTTGGAGACGGATGCATAGTTAAAAGTGGGAGTAGGTTAACCTTAGAGTTTTACGGAGAAATGGGAACGCTAGAGAATATCGCTAAGGATCTTGAAAGCTTGGGTATAAAGGCTTCGAGGATATATTCGAGAAGAAGGAGCATAAGGATAAGAAGTCCGTATTCGGAATACGTCAGCGATTGTACGGATAGCAGAATAAAGGTTACCGCAAGATCATTTGCAATCTTGATGCACAAACTCGGCTTACCAATTGGTAGAAAGACTGAGCAAGCTTATAGAATTCCAGAATGGGTTAAGAAAGCTCCGCTATGGATTAAGAGAAACTTCTTGGCTGGACTATTTGGTGCGGATGGTAGTAAAGTCGTTTTCAAGGGATACACTCCCCTACCAATAAATCTTACGCAGTCGAAATTGTCCGAGCTTGAATCAAATCTGAAAGAGTTCATGGAGGAAATTAGGGAGTTGCTTAGAGAATTTGGAATAGAGAGCACGATCCACGAAGTTAAATCGTTGGAAGGTAGGGTAACGTTCAGACTTGCCATCGTTGGAGAAGAAAACGTAAGAAGGTTCCTAGCTAAGATAGGATATGAGTATTCAAGGGAAAAGAAAGAAGTTGGCTTACTTGCCTTGGAGTATCTGAAGAGGAAGAACTCGATCAAGGATTTGAGGGTCAAAGCTCTTAAGACTGCGAGAGAAATTCATGAAAGAACCAGAAGCCTAAGGCGTGCATGTATCGTTTGCTGCGAATACGTGAACAAGAGGTTTATCGAGAGGGCTTTGTACGATGGAATAACTGAAGTTAGAGTTCCAGAAAATTTCCCGACGTTCAACGAGTTTGTTGAAAGGTTTGGAGTTTCCGGTGGGTTCGTTTACGATAGAGTTGCAAAGGTTGAAATAATTAAGCCAGAATACGATCTGTTCTACGACATTGGGGTTATGCATGAAGCACACAACTTCATAGCGAATGGCATCGTCGTTCACAATTGTGGTGTTAGGCTCATTAGAACGAATCTAACTGTGGATGTAGTTAAACCCAAGATAAGAGAGCTCATAGACGAACTGTTTGTAGCAGTTCCTTCTGGAGTTGGGAGTGAAGGTAGGTTGAGGGTTAAGGACAGGGAGTTGGATGAGATACTCGTATCCGGTGCCAAATGGGCTATTGAGAATGGATACGGTTACGAGAGGGATCTTGAACACTGCGAAGAGAACGGAGCTTTGGAAGGCGCGAAGCCCGAGGTTGTGAGTAGAAAGGCCAGGGATAGGGGAAGACCACAGCTTGGAACTTTGGGAAGTGGAAATCACTTCTTAGAAGTCCAGTACGTTGATAAGATCTACGATGAAGATGCAGCTAAGGTCATGGGATTGGAGGAGGGAATGGTTACGGTTATGGTTCATTGTGGTAGTAGAGGTTTGGGACATCAGGTTTGCAGTGACTTCTTGGTTGTCTTGGATAGGGCCGTCAAGAGATATGGTATAAGACTGCCCGACAGGCAACTCGCATGTGCTCCGATAAAGAGCAAAGAAGGTGAAGATTACTTTGGTGGTATGGCTGCGAGTGCGAACTATGCATGGTGTAACAGGCAGATAATCACGCATTGGGTTAGAGAGACTTTTCAAAAGGTATTCAGGATGAGTGAGGAAGATTTGGGAATGGAGTTGATATACGACGTTGCACACAATATAGCCAAGTTTGAAACTCACAGAGTCGATGGGAAGAAGGTTAAGCTGTGCGTTCATAGGAAGGGTGCTACGAGGGCTTTTGGGCCTGGAAATCCAGACATACCAAAGGATTATCGTAACATAGGTCAACCCGTTTTGATACCTGGTTCGATGGGAACTCCAAGCTACGTTCTTGTAGGAACTGAGAAGGCTATGGATGAAACCTTCGGTTCAACTTGCCATGGAAGCGGTAGGGTGATGAGTAGGGCTGAGGCTAAGAGGAGGATGAGGGGAGACCATGTGAAGAACAAGTTGTTAAAGAGTGGTATATACGTAAGGGCAACGCATGGAGCAGTTTTGGCTGAAGAGGCTCCAGAGGCTTACAAGATGAGCGACGATGTCGTTGAGGTTGTTCATAGAGCCGGAATTTCAAAGATAGTTGCAAAGCTCAGACCCTTAGGAGTTGCGAAGGGATGAAGATCGATAGGATCGGATTGTACTTTATAACTTCATCCGAATTTGGAAGAAGGCATGAAGAATTGGTTGAATCGGTATTAAAAGCTGGAGTTAGATTTGTTCAGTTCAGAGAAAAAGCTATGAGTGCCAGAAAGATGTATGAAACTGCGAAGAGATTAAGAAGTCTAACGTTGGATTACTCCGCAACCTTCATCGTGAACGATAGGTTCGATTTGGCTTTAACCGTTGATGCCGACGGTGTTCACTTGGGGCAGAATGACATTCCGTTTGAAGTCGTTAGGGATCACTTCGATGGTATTCTCGGTGTCTCAACTCACAACGTTGAAGAGGCAAGAAGGGCTGAGAGATATGCAGATTACATAAGTGCAGGGCCTGTTTTTTTAACTACGACTAAAAGGGGGTTGAAGCCGATAGGATTGGAAGGTCTTAAAAGTATAGTTGCAACAACCCGAAAACCCGTGGTTGCAATTGGGGGAATAAACAAAGAAAACGTTTTAGATGTCTTAAAGTTAGGTGTGAGTGGAGTTGCAGTGATTTCAGCAATTGCAAGCTCTAAAGATCCGGAGAAAGCTGCAAAGGATCTTTTAGAAATTGTTAAAAGATATCTTGGAGATTGAACACTATGAGATGCATAACACTTACAGTGGATGCTGTAATACCTTACAGGGGAGGTATAGTCTTAATTAAGAGGAGAAACGAGCCGTTTAAGGATCATTACGCATTGCCCGGCGGCATAGTTGAGTACGGTGAGAGGGTTGAAGATGCTTTAGTTAGGGAGGTTAAGGAGGAGACTGGTTTGAATGTGAGACCTTACAAGCTCGTTGGAGTTTACTCAGACCCAGATAGAGATCCAAGAGGTCATTTCGTTTCTGTTTGCTTTTTAGCTATTCCAAAATGTGGTGAGCTTAGGGCGAGTAGCGATGCTAAGGAGGTTCATGTTTTCAAGCTCGATTCTCTTCCTCCACTGGCATTCGACCATAAAAGGATGATCGAAGATTCGAAGAAGTATCTGTTGGAACTGGGATTGGTTGACGGTTGATTCTGCGCTTCTTTGAGATTGGATGTCGGCTATCGATTTATACAGGTTTTACAACCGTTCGAAGTTTATAGGCTCAGTTGCATTTTTCAACAGAGCTTTACGATATAGTTTTAAACTTAATCTCAACAGACGGTTACAACGGTTGCAGAGGTGGTTGCTTGAAGTTCTGTAAGATGTGTGGAGGCATTATGATCCTCAAGGATGGGAATTTCGTTTGTAGGAGATGCGGATATGTAGAGGAAGGACAAGAAAAGGAGTTTGTGATAGAATCAAAACGAAACGACGATGAGATTCCTGTTATCGAAGAAAAGATCGAGACTCTCCCAAAGACCAAAGTCGTATGTCCAAACTGTGGAAACACCGAAGCTTATTGGTGGATGAGACAGATGAGAGCTGCTGATGAACCAGAAACGAGGTTTTACAGATGCACTAAATGTGGCAAAACTTGGAGGGAATATTCTTAATTTATTTTTTAATTTAATTTTATTAGTTTAAATTAATATGTGATTCTAAGTATTTTATAGATTTTTTCTTTAAAAATAGATGAGTACTATTA
>CAZUUE010000035.1:0-7094 GCA_964623695.1 uncultured archaeon | reverse complement strand
TCTTTAATATATTCCAAGTTCTCTTTTCAAACACATCTCTCCTGATCCTCTTGAGAACCCTTATATCATCCTCTAACCTGTAATATTCATCTTCATTCGCATTTTCCTTTTTTTTCTCCCGATCTTTAATCATTTCATGGATTTTACTGTAAAAGTCGTTTGGAATCTTTTCAAACTCGCCATTCCTACATCTCTCCCATATCGATATTATCTCATCAATGTCCATACTTTGCAACACCCCTACACATCAGAAATATCGCAACGTTCTCGGGAATCTCATGTTTACCCTTATCGAGTGAGTAAATCTCACCTCCGATTTTAACCTTCACCTTTCTCAAAATTCTAACCTTCACAGACTCATCACCGAATGCCAAAGCATCTATCTTCGGATCGAAATCTTCAAGTTCATCTAAATCAATCAATTTAACTTTAAATCCAGTCTTTCCATGTAAAGAGTTTGGTAACCTTATCAGTCTCTTTATGTCGAATGTCACGGGTGGATCAACATGAACAGCAACTTTCTTGATGCACTTTTCCAAGATAACATCCCTTAAAGGTTGAGGAATTAGATCTATCTTCCCCCTTTTGATTTCCACTAAGTTTGTCCTTAGAATGTTTGCAGAACTCTCATCTAAAACCCTGTAGATCCTTCCATCCTTGAACACATTTGACAGATACCGATAAATCAACTCGCACAATCTTTTAAACTGTGATCCCCTCAGATTAAACCCTGTAAGTGTAAGGTAGTCTACGATTTCTCTCCTCTCCATTGAATCGAGATGTGTAAACCTTTCATCGTAAACGTGAACGTGATAACCCCTGTTTCCTGAAAAGCAGATCTCTATATCTTTCTCGTCAATGCCAAGATCTCTTTCCAGTATCTCAACAAGCTTAAAAACTTCTCTCTTTGCAGATCTTAAGGATTTTGATGGTAAATGATCGTAATCTATGTCAAATATCAAATCTGAACCTTTCCAACCTTTTTTGTCCATCTCGGAGGAGGGATTTAAGTAATATGCAGACGAGTAATACACGTGGGCAGGTACGTTTGAGAGTATGAAATCCCTGAGCTCATCAAATCTCGAAAATGATAGGTGTCTGACCATAAAGAAATCTGGGAACTTCTTTAAAGGGACGAAAGCCCATTCTCTCATCTCAAATTTCGACGGCTCGTAAATCTTGACTTTTGAGTAGTACTCCTCAAATTTCTTCATAAGATATATCTTAGTTAGTTCCACATGTGAAGATACATTCCAAGATATTTGATTTTCCTTACGTTACCTTTTCCCACTTGTAAAGCTCAACTATCTCAGCTAAGGTTTTACCACTCTCTATCTCAGCTCTAATTCTATCCTCATGCTTTTTAACCTCCATAGATCTCCTTGCAATCTCGTAAGCCCTACTCTTCGGTATAACCATGACTCCGTTGTCATCTGCAATTATCCAGTCTCCTGGATTCACATCGACACCACCGCACACGATCTTAACGTTTATCTCACCGAAACCCTTCGGATCTCCCGCATTTGGAACTACCTTCTTTGCAAACACGGGAAATCCAAGTTCAACTATGTCTTCAACATCCCTAACCGCACCATCTATCACCACTCCAGCGATACCTTTGTTTAAACAACTCCTGGTTGCCAACTCACCCCAAACAGCTGAAGTGTCACCAGAACACTTTATCACAATTACATCACCCTCCTTTGCAACATCAATCGCTTCAACCGGCTTAGCCCAATCACCATCCAAAGTGTAAACTGTAACAGCCTTACCAACAACTTTCTTACCCTTAACGATCGGATAAATTTCTTTCATGGCTTTGGCTCGATGCATCGCATCGCTGACGTTCGGTGTCGTCACGTTCATCAACATCTCTCTGATCTCATCATCCATCGATCTCCTTTTAATCTCGAATCTCTTAACGGAGTCTATTGCCCTTCTAAATCTTAAAGCAGATTCTTTTGGATTCTTTGTCTTTACAATGTTGCTACCGACTATGACAATCTCAGCACCTAAAGAAACACAAAGACTTGCCTTTTCAACATCTAATCCACCCGCTACAGCTACTGGAATTTCAACATCCCTAACAACACCTTTCAAAACTTCTATAGGATCGTAACCGAGCATTTGAACATCGATACCAACGTGAACGTTTAGATAGTCAACTCCAAGATCTTCGAGCTCCTTAGCTCTTTCAATGGGTTTTGGATGATTTATTAAATCTACCATAACTTCACAACCGTATCTCCTTGCAGATCTCATTGCTTCTTCAATTGTAGAGTTGTCACTTAAGGCTAAGATCATAACGACATCCGCGCCACTCTTCGCGCACATCTCAACCTCTAAAGCACCGGTATCGATCGTCTTCATATCTGCAACGATTCTATGATCTTTAAAGTTCCTCTTGATCGTTCTAACAGCATTCATCCCCTCACTCTTAATCAACGGCGTTCCCACTTCCAACCAATCAACGTATTCCACTACATCTTTCGCAATCTCAACCGCTCTCTTGAGTTCCAGTACATCTAAGGCAACTTGAAGTATCGGCATGTAATTAGTTCGAAACAAGATTAAAATATGATGTCGTGTAGTCTTTTATGTGCCCATACCTACGGGTATTCAAGTTCTTGATAGTAGATTGGATGGGGGCCTTCCTGAAGGTAGTCTGGTCTGTGTCTATGCAAACCCGTTGAGCATGCCAGAAGCCTTTCTTTACAATTTTTCTTCTGTAAGAAAGACATACTACTTTACCACATCACGTCCATCCGAATACGTAAGAGACAGTATGATAAAGATGGGGTTTAATTCAGATGTAGAGTTTATAGATGTGTTCAGTGAATACTACTTGAAGGATAAACAGTTTACGATAGACGATCCTTACAGAGATACGAGGATATTCGATTTCGTTGGAGAAGTTCTGAATAGATTGTCCGAGAGATGTGCTGGTTGCATAATTGTAGTGGATAGTTTTTCTTTCTTTTTAAACTTGAACGTCAGTAAAGGTTTGAAGGAATGGTTGCTCATGAAGCTTTACAACATGTCCAAGTTTTTAAGGAACTTGATTTACATATACGTAATGAAAGATGTTCATCCAGCTAAGATAACGAACCTCGTAATAGATGTTTCCGATGTCGTCTTTGATCTCGATGTCGAGAAGATCGGTGACAAAGTTTACAGGAGACTTTCTATACCAAAGATAAGAGGTAGAACACCGTTCATAGACACATTCAGATACTATGTTAGAGAGGGTGTCGTGATAGACACATCGAGGGACATAGCTTAAATATCGTCGTCACTACTAGGGTTCGTGGAGAGGGCGTTGAAGATAATAGATAGAGCTAAAAAGGTTCATGAGATTTTAAAGATTGGGAAGGGTAAGGAGCTTGTATCTTACACACCAGAAGAGGGATGGAGGATTGTCGAGGAGTACTGGCTTCTTGAACCCTTCTGTAAGACTTTCATAATCTATAACGATGAGACATTGGATTACAAGTACATAGTCGTAGAGCCTAAACTAAACGATTTCGAACTTGAACTTTTGATGTGGATAAAGAACGAGCTCATATCTTATCTTGAGAGTTTTGAAGGGGAAGGAGAAAGGGAGGAGGTCGTGAAATCTGCCGTTGACAAATTGTTGAGGGATCTCAGAGTTAAGCTTAGCGAGGAATCTTATCTAAAGTTGATGTACTACATACTTAGGGATTTCGTTCACTACGGAAAGATCACACCGCTTATGATGGACAGAAAGATCGAAGATGTTTCTTGCAACGGATACGGTAAACCAGTCTTCGTTTTTCATAGAGATTACACAAACCTCGAAACAAACGTGAAGTTTGGAGAAGATGAACTCGACGCACTTGTGATAAGGTTGGCTCAGATAAGTGGCAAGCATGTGAGCATCGCTGAGCCAATGGTTGATGCAGCCCTCCCAGACGGGAGCAGAATTCAGATGACACTTGGGACGGAGGTTTCAGATCACGGTTCAACCTTTACGATAAGAAAGTTTAGAGATGAACCGATAACTCCAGTAGATCTTATAGCATGGGGTACATTTTCATCTGAACAGATGGCATATCTCTGGCTTTGCATAGAGAACAGAAAGAATCTTATATTTGCTGGTGGGACTGCAAGTGGCAAGACTTCTTCCATGAACGCAATTTCGCTGTTTATACCTAAGAGAGCTAAGATAGTTTCAATTGAAGATACCAGGGAAGTAATGTTACCGCATGAGAACTGGATACCGCTTGTGACAAGAGAGATGTTTGGTGAAAAGGGTAAGATAGACATGTACGAGCTTTTGAGAGCTGCTTTAAGGCAGAGACCCGAATACATAATAGTTGGAGAGGTGAGGGGTAGAGAGGCTTTAACACTGTTTCAGGCCATGGCTACAGGTCACACGACTTATTCAACACTCCATGCCGATAGTGTTAGCGGTGTTATACACCGTTTGGAAAGCCCACCGATCGAAGTTCCACGTCCCATGCTTGAGGCTTTGGACATAATAAGCATACAAGCTCAAGTTTACATAGAAGGAAGGAGAGTTAGAAGAAACGTTGAGATAGCGGAAATAGTTCATCTCGATCCTCACACTAAGATGTTGAGGACATCGACGATATTTCAATGGGACAGTGTTAACGATAGGCATCTCTTAATAGGTAGTTCTAAGGTTCTTGAGGATATAAGGTTGCATAGAGGTTGGAGTAGGTCTGAGTTGGAAGAAGAACTTGAGAGAAGGAGAATTCTGCTTGAATTCATGGTTAAACATAACATAAAAGATTTTGAGAGTGTAAGCGAGATCGTGCATGCTTATCAGTCGAAGCCTGATAGGGTTCTTGAAAGGGTGTTGTAGATGTTTGTTAGAATAGCTCATAGGTTGTTCGGAGCAACAGTTAGGAGGAACATTCACAAATATCATGAAGTAGGTCTAAATCTAAGGAGGGCGATGATTCCAATTCCTCTTGAGCTTTACATTTCGACTGCAAAATTTTCGGCATTTTTGTCTGGAATCTTTGGTTTGATCATAGGTGCGGTCGTTTCAAGATTTGTGAATGTCCCAAAATTCCCATTTTACATTCCAGAACCTTTCTACAGTATATGGATGGCGAACAGATCTATCGTGTTCTCGATATTGATAACGATAACGTTATCCCTAGCTCTTTATTACCTAACACACTTGGCATTTGAGATATACCCATCCATCGTTGTGAGCAACAGAAGAAGCCAGATAGACAGCACACTTCATCACGCGATAGCCTTTATGCATGCGCTGAGCATCGGAGGCATGGACATATACAGGATTCTCAAAACGCTATCGAATCATAGAGAAGTCTATGGAGAAGTTTCGAGAGAAGTTTCGAGGATCGTGAAGGATGTAGAATACGCTGGAATGGATTTAAGAACTGCTTTATCGAATGCAGTAGAACTTAGTCCATCGGAGAATTACAAGGAGTTCCTTCACGGTCTTATCACAGTCATAGACAGCGGTGGTGACATAAGCATGTATCTTGAGGAGAGGGTTGAACACTTCTTTGAGAAGGCAAGACAGAGTCAGAGAGCATTCTTGGATCTATTAGGATTGATGGCGGAAAGCTACATAACCGCCCTCGTCGCGGCTCCCCTCTTTTTATTAGTAATTGAGATAGTCATGCTTCTCATGGGTGAAGGTACCGAGAACGTCGTATACGCTATAATATATCTCTTCATACCTGTGGGATCTCTCCTATTTGCAGGTATGATAAAGATGATTTCACCGATAAAAGAAGAAGAGGCACCAGAGATAGAAATAAGGGAGAACTACAGATTCCTAAAGAGGAAGATCCTGATTTATAAGATGAAGAGTATTATAAGGAATCTGATTGAAATATTTAAAAGAAAACCTCAATACGTGCTTTTCATATCTATCCCTTCAAGTTTACTCTTTTTAATTTACGGTTTGAAGATTGTAGGATTTGAACCTGAAATCGATTGGTTTTTCAAGTTCGACGATTACATGTTTATCTCTATGGTCATTGCGATGTTACCCTTCTCGATCTTTCATGAGTTGAAGGTTAGAAGGATGAAGAGATATTTAAGATACATACCCATATTCTTCAACAGATTGGCATCGATAAACGAGAGCGGAGTTCCTCTTTACAAGGCGATATCGATCATAGCAAAGACCGATACAAGTCCATTGAGAGATGACATAAGGAAGATAAAGGTTGATATTGATTGGGGATTGGATTTAGCGAACGCGTTTTTAAGGTTTGCAAACAGAATAAGGATATTCGATGTGACGAGAGTTGTAACGATGTTAAATGAAGCAATGAGATCTACAGGGGATTTGACAAGTGTATTGATGATTTCTGCAAGAGAAGCGAGTAAGAGTGAGCTCTTGAGAAGGGAGAGGTTTCACAGCATGATGATGTATACGATCATAATATATGTAGCCTTCTTTGTCTTCATTGGTATAATCTACGTAATTTCATCGATGTTTCTTACGGCATTCACGGGATTGACTACAACGCCCGTGATAGGTTTGAGGTTGAACGTCGATCTTTACAAAAACATACTGATGCATGGAGCGATATTTCAGGGTTTGTTTGGTGGTATAGTTGCTGGAGTCATGGGTGAAGGTAGCATATCCTCTGGTTTAAAGCATTCGATGGTGATGCTAATTGTAGCATACGTAACCTTTAATGCTCTACTTTAATCCTATCTACTAAATACAAAAACTTTATACCGACCATGTGATATATGGTTTCTTTCTTCCAAATCCTTAATAAAATAGGGCCTCTTTCTTCTACTTCCTTTATAAAATTAGATAAGCCACGTACAATCTCCTATAGGGTCACTATTTTCGAATCTGATAATAAAAATGGATTTCAATAACAAAGCGACGAAATCGAATTATTTCAGCTCCAAAATGGTGTATCGCTGAGAAATCGTGCAATATTTAACATATGGCGAGATTTAAACGAAATCCTCTTGCTCTGTTGAAAATAATTATTAGGTAGGGGTGTAAGATAAGTAAGGTTGAGGTTAGAATAAAGAATCTCCATACTGACTGTGTGAAAATATAAAATATATTGAATAAAAGTAGGAGGGATCTTGTG
>CAZUUE010000034.1:0-7150 GCA_964623695.1 uncultured archaeon | reverse complement strand
CAATTCCAATTGGAATTGTGAATTTTGTTAAAGGAAGTGTCATGCTCGTTGGTGATTCTGCTGGAATGGTGAAGCCGTATACCGGTGGTGGATTGTATTACATAGTTAAGGCCGTTGAAAAGTTTGAACACTTCCCAGACTTGAAGAAGATTAGAAGAGAATATCTTAAGGATTTGGGAATGGAATACAAGATCGGTATGAAGATAGCAAAGCTTTACAAGGTTTTAAAGCCAGAAGATTACGATCATCTGATTGGCATTGTGAGGGAACATTCAGATCTTATGAAAGAGATAGACATGGATAGGCCATCAACCATCTTGAAGATCATCCCGATGATGTTGAAGGTATTAAGTAAGAGGAGAATTGTTATGAAGGTTCTCAGGATACTACAACCCTCACGTTCACGAACATCGGACCTCTAACATCTATCTCCCCACCCTTAGATGTTACGTATCTGATAACGTTTTCGTGAACATCCAAATTTACATCACCAAGACCTTCAACAACTCTAACCCTTATTATTCCACCTTCTCCTTTCGCAACCATCTCTTCAACTTTGCGCCCTACATAGTAGGCAAAACCGTCTATGTATCTTATGTTTGTTGAAACTCCCCTATCAAAGTATTCGTTGAACCTTTCATTTCTTGGAATTCCGTATATCCCGTTCTTATAAACAACTATTTCGTTCGCATACGCTGGTCCGCAAAGCTTCGTATTTTCTTCAACTTCAAACACGTATACCTCAAAGTTCCTACCGTAAAGTTCTCCCTTAAATGCTAAGAACTCACAGGGGCTACTTTCGTTAGCATACTTCTCTGCGGTTTCTATGACTGCATTTGCAACCTTCAGACCTATGGTAGTTTTTGGGACATCCTTTATCCTTATCGCCTTTGCTATTTCAAGATCACTCAGCTCCACATCTTGAAGGTAAACCATCTTTCTAACGTCCGTGTAATCGTAAAGTATCATCGCAAGCCTTTCAACACCCAAACCCAAATTTAAAACTGGATAATCTATATTGTAATGGCAAAGAGCAGTAGGTGAATAAATTCCAAACGTCGCTATCTCGACCCATCCATCACTGTACTTCGTGTTACTTCCAACAAGCTTTGGATGATATGCGAAAACTTCGGTTTGAGTTCCAGGAATGTAGTACTTACTCCTCTTCTCATCAAGCTTAAACTTAAACTTCTCAAATCCAAAATGCCTAAGCAGAGCAGTTGCAATAGCTTTACCATCTTCAACGCTTACATCCTCATCAACTAAAACACAGCTTGCTGAAAAATAACTGTAAAGCCTTACAGCAGATTCTCCTTGTTCTCTCCTAAAGCAACGATCTATACTGAAGAGTTTGATCGGTAAAGGCATCTTGTCAACGATGTTACTCAACGTTATGAACCAGCTGGTGGTCATGTGACTTCTCAACGTCAGGTTCGTTGGAATAGGTTTCAGTTTCTTAAATTCTGGAAAAAGATCTATTATTTTTGTGGCCTTAGCATCGTCAATATTCAAAGCTCTTGCTATTTCGAATGGAAGATCGTCTCCATCTATATTTCCCTTTTTGTAACTGTGAAAGACCGATCTAAGTTTCTCTATCTCGGATTTTCCAAGCTCCTCACCCAAGACACTCTCTATAGATTTTACCTTCTCAGCAGAAATTCCGACGTTAGGCTTTGGTAAAGTGGCCAAATAGAAACATCTATCCAAAACAGCCAAAGCCTCTTTTCCAAACTGCTTCTTTACGTGAACATCTTCAACGATTATCGGATTTATAACTTCTTTAAAGCCTAAGGAGAGATAGACCTTTCTCAACTCTTGAATTGTCTTGAACACAGGATGTTCTTGTCCGTAATCGTACTGATGTATGGGATACTTCTCATTCAAACTTCTTTCACTTAGAACTTCCCTACCTCTCAACCAAGCCGACTCAAAATCTTTCTCAATGAGTTCTAGCCATTCTCTTGAGTTGAATTTCATAGTGCTCCCTCTAATTCTAAAGCAAAGCTCAAAATCTTGTTTTCTTCGAAGTAGTTACCCATTATTTGCAGTCCGACTGGCAAACCTTTGACGAATCCCGTAGGCATCGATAATGCTGGAATTCCAGCCAAATTTATTGGAACAGTGTTTACATCCATCTTGTACATCGTTAACGGATCCTGAATTTCACCTATCTTAAAAGCGGGTGCGGGCATTGTTGGAGATATGAGAAGATCACAATCTTTGAAAGCTCTTTGGAAATCGTTCTTTACAAGCGTCCTAACCCTCAGAGCCTTTAAATAGTATCTTCCGTAGTATCCGGCTGACAAGGCATAAGTTCCAAGCATTATTCTCCTTTTAACCTCTTCCCCAAACCCCTCTGCTCTAACTCTTGAGAAATACCTTGTCCACGTATCGAGTCTTTCCAAAGCGTAGCCGTATCTGACTCCATCGTACCTTGCAAGATTCGATGAAGCTTCACTCATGGCTATGATGTAGTAAGCTGGTAAAGCGTACTTCAGCGAGCCTAAAGATACTTCTACAACCTCATGCTTTTCCTTGATGACTTCAACAACCTCTTCAAAAATTTTCATTACGTCATCTCTGGCAGACATTTCCTCGATAATTCCGATTCTAAACCTTCTAACTTTTGGCTCAAACCTAAACTCTACGCCAGCATTTGTTGAATCTCTCTCATCCTTACCCGCAATAACTTCCAAAAGCAAAGCCAGATCTTCAACGCAGTTAGCCATAGGCCCTATTTGCTCAAGTGAGTTTGCATACGGTATCAAACCGTAACGTGAGACCAATCCGTAAGTAGGCTTTAAACCGAAAACACCGCAAAACGAAGCTGGGCATCTTATACTACCGCCAGTATCACTTCCCAAAGCTAAAACAGACTCACCATGCAAACAAGCACCACTACCTCCACTGCTACCACCTGCAACTCTATCCAAATCGTACGGATTTCTTACAACTCCAAAGTAAGATGTTTCTGTAGTGGTACCCATTGCAAACTCATCCATATTTGTCTTTCCAATTATTATTGCTCCTTCTTGTTTTAACCTTTCAACAACATGCGCATCGAAGGGTGGTACATAGTTTGCAAGCATCTTCGATGCACAAGTCGTTCTCAATCCCTTTGTCGATATGTTGTCCTTAATGGAAACTGGAATTCCCGCTAACCTTCCGTTGAGTTTGCCTCTATCAAACTCCTCAGCTTTTCTTAAGGCTTCATCTTTATTCAAAGTTATGAATGCATTCAGCTTACTCTTTTCTATCCTCTCGAAAAGTTCTAAAACCAGATCGTAGCAACTTTCGGATTCAAGTCTTTCCTTCCAATCTCTAATTGTCATCATAGCTAATCCTCCATTATCTTTGGTCCTTTAAAGTAACCTTCCTCAACATGCCTTGCGTTCATCAAAACGAGTTCTCTTGAAAGTCTTTCCTTTACAACATCTTCTCTAAACACGTTCTTTAAAGGTAAAACCTGATACGTAGGTTCGACATCTTCACGAACCTCGTCCATGATGCTGAAGTATTCCAAGATCTTTGCAAACTCCTCCTTAAACTTTCTTATCTCATCGGGCTTGAGTTCGATCTTTGCGAGGTTTGCAACGTGAATAACCTCCTCCTCAGTAATCATGCTGAAACGTCTTGATTTCTACATAAAACACTTCTGTTGGAGGCAAAACTTATTAATCAAATGTGTCTGTCTTAAAGCTATGAAGTATCCAAAGAAGTTAAGAACCTTCTGCCCGTTCTGTGGAAGACATACGATACATGAGGTTGAAAAAGTTGGAAAGGGAAAACAGAGTGAATTGAAGTGGATAAACAGGCAGAAGAGGAGGAGAGGTAAGGTCGGTAACTTGGGTAAGTTCAGTAAGGTTCCTGGGGGAGACAAGCCTACAAAGAGGGTAAACATCAGATTCAGATGCACCGAATGCAAGAAAGCTCATTGCAGGAAAACGTGGAGAGTGAAGAGGTTTGAGTTGGTTGAAGTATGAGCAGGTTTATTAAGGTTGTCTGTCCGGATTGTGAAAACGTCCAAGTAATATTCGATCATCCTTCTACCGTTGTGAAGTGTTTGGTTTGCGGTAGAACTTTAGCTGAACCTACTGGAGGTAAAGGTAGGATAAAGGCTAAGATCGTGAAGGTTTTAGGTTGAATCCAAATCTGTCTATTTCACCGTTCTTTATCCTCGTTGCAGATATCGGTTTTTTATCGTATGCCAGAACAAAATCGACAACTACGATTGTTATCGGCCTTCTTCCAAGCTCGATTCTCTTTTCGTTTATCTTTTTTGCATTCTCATACGTTTCTGGTGAAACTACGATAAAATCGTAATCTTCATCGAGTGTCTTTCCATAGAAATCTTGTATCTCCTCGATCCTAACATCTACACCGTAAAATCTCTTAACGAAATCTTTTAAGTTCCTCGTTCTGATCTTGTAAGGTAGGACAGATCTAAACTTCTTTCTCGCCATTTCGTCACTCGTAACACCAAAAACTACATCTTCACCTATACCAAAAGCCTTCCTTATCAACCTCTTGTGTCCCTCGTGCAAAGGATCAAATGTCCCACCCAAGGCAACTTTCACCTTAAAGGGTCATCCGATCGTCATATAAATCCTCAAGGTTACGTTGAGCCATGTACAGATTCGTCGATCATACGGCAGACGTAGCCTTTGAGGTTTTCGGAGCGAACTTGGAGGAGTTGATAACGAACGCGACGAGAGCGTTTTATGAAGCATTCGTATACGTTGAGGAGCTTGATGAAGATAGAGTTCTTGATGTCATGGTAGATGCGGATTCACCAGATTACCTATTGTATAACTGGTTAAACGAACTTCTCTACGCTTTTGATACCGAGTTCTTTGGAGGAAAATCGATCGAGAGTGTTGAAGTTGAGGGAGGAGATCGTTTGATCGCTAGGGGTAGGATAAGGGGTGGAACTCTGAATCCCAATATAGTTAAGGTTGAGCCGAAAGCGATAACTTTACACGATTTCACAGTAGAGAAAAAAAATGGATGGAAAGCTTACGTCGTCATCGACATCTAACCGAATAACGCTCCAAGACCCTCCAAAGCTTCCTCTTCCGCTTTTTCTTCTTCCTCCTCTTTCTTCTCTTCCTCCTTCTTTTCTTCTTCTTCCTTAACTTCGGTCGTTGTGACGGTTGGTGCTGCCGTTGGAACGAACGTTGCCTTAGATATGGCTTCGTCTATGTCTATACCCTCCAATGCTGAAACCAAGGCTTTAACCTTTGCATCGTCCACGTTAACGCCAGCAGCTTCAAGAACAGATTTCAAATTATCCTCGTTTATCTCCTTCCCGGCATGATGCAACAACAAGACCGCATACACGTACTCCACACCCACCACCTCCAACAAAACTTTCACGACTTATCCAACAGAGATGCCAAAACGACGGCATCACGATGAGCCTTTGCTAATATTTCTAGCATCAAGCTCTTTATAGGTAATCCAACGTTTATAGCCAAGTTCCTTGCGTCTATAACAGCCTTCGCCACAACAAGCTCTGCAGTTTCCTTTGTCACGTATCCACAACCTACGGCTAACTTCAGAGCGGTCTGATGAGCTTCGATGAGCTGTCCTTTCACTTCTTCAACGTCTATAGCCAAGACTTCTGGTGTGAGCAAGGTACCCCTATCGTAGATTACTCTCGTATCCAAACCGATCTTTATCGGTTTAATTCCCAAGACGTTCAAAGCTCTCGCGATCTCAGGCTTAACGACCTCACCGGCTTTAACAACTGTAACAGTTTCCTTAACTGTGACTTTTCCTCTCTCAATTCCGACTGGAATTCCAGCGTTCTGAAGCTCAGCCATCATCGGGCCTGGGGGGATAGATGTAGGACCTTTCTCGATAACCACATCAACTGGAGAGACCTGATTTGGCTTGAGAGGGGATAACTCCTTTGTCTCTTCAAGAAGCTTGTAGAGTTTGAAAGGATTCATTTCTGTAAAGATTAAGGCGGTTTGATCGTACAGGAACTTTTCAAGCATCTTGTAATTTTCATTCAGACCGTCCAAAGCCTTTTCGACGAGCGTGTTTTTTACAACCCTCATCAAAGCCTTTCCTCTCAGCTCTCTCCTTATCCTCTGCATCTGATTGGAGGGAACTCCTCTAAATCCAACTACGGCTACAACCGGATAAGTCTTAAATAACCTCGAAAGCTCTTCGACTGTCTGAACCTTCCATCTTGGTGGTGATCCCCTTATCGCTGCCATTCACATCACCCTCACGGCCTTACCCATCGTGGTCTTGACGTATATCGATTTTATCACCTGTGACGGATTTTCATACTTGTTCTCAACAACCTTTAAAATTTCTAAGGCATTTTCAGCCAGTTTTTCTATATCCATATTCCTCTTTCCAATCGGTGCATGAAACATAGGTTTGTCTCTTGTTCTGATCTTTACGGATTTCCTCAGTTTTTCGATCATCGGTCCTGGATCGGCTAACGGTGGAATCGGTTGTGGCATCTTGCCTCTTGGACCCAATATAGGACCCAACTTCCTACCTATCTCTGGCATCAGAGGAGCTTCGGCTATGAAGAAATCGATCTTTCTTGCAAGTTTCTTGGCTTCTCTCTTTTTCTTTGAGAGTTCATCTATATCTTCAGGTGATAAGACTACATCTGCCAAATCCTTAGCCTTTAAGGCAACTTCACCCCTTGCGAAGACCCCAATTTTTCTATCCTTTCCCAAACCGTGAGGTAACGTAACTATCACATCGATCCTATTTTCAGGTCTCCTCATATCGACGTTCCTAAGATTTACAGCAATCTCTACGGTTTCAACAAACTTTCTCGGTTTTGAATTTTCCATAGCCATCCTTATTGCTTCTTCGAGCTTTTCCTTACTCACGATCATCCTATCACCTTAACCGTAGGATAAAAGATAAATTTAAATGGGTATTTTAAGTTATCGCTGATTTCGATTGCAGATTTGCACGTGTTTGGTGATGTAAGTGAAGATACAACAGTGATGTATGCACAGTGCGATGAGTTATCGTTGCTTGAGATAGATTTACATAAGTTCGACTATTACCGTTTAACTTTCACTCTGAGATCGTTTTAACAAAACGATTATCAGTAACTGACCGTGTGAAAATATAAAGCATATTGAATAAAAATAGATAGGTCTTGTAG
>CAZUUE010000033.1:0-7182 GCA_964623695.1 uncultured archaeon | reverse complement strand
TTGGGCGGAAGCCCAACATGGAAGCGAAATTTTGTAAGAGTTGTGGATTCGAGTTCAGCAAGCCCAAAGCGACAAGATGTCCAAGATGCAAAGGAGAAAGGATTGAGCCTGCGAGATTTACGATTAGATGAAAACAGCCGTTGCAACTACGGTTGTGAAGTTCTCAACCTTTGCCTTAGCTGTCACATTAAAAGTTCTTGCTGGTTTAACGTTGAAAGCTGTTTCAAGCATGTACCTAGCTTTCTCCTCTGCAAACCTACCGACATCCTCATCTTCATCACAGTATCCCATGTATTCCGTTAAGTAGCCGTTCAGATTTCTATCTTCTGGAACTGCAACCCCTAAGCTTGCATATATCGTTTTCCCTTCTTCGTTGCTCGTAAACTTAGCCATGACACAGAACACTATCTGCCCAGGTTTTAGCTCACTCAGACCCTCTTCCATACTGATTTCAATGCAGTTTGGCGGATAAACGCTACTCACGGGAACGAGATTGAACCTCTCTATCCCAGCATCCCTTAAAGCCAACTCAAAGCTTATCAAAGGATCGTCATGTCTCCCAATGCCCTTAGTGAAGAAGACTTTTTTCGGTAAGAACATCAATCTTCGAGGTTATTAAGTGTATTTAAACTTTTAGTCGTAGTCGGTTAGATCGAAAGATCCTTGGCAAACTTCTATTCGGATTTTATTTCTCTTCAGCTTTTCTCTGGCAAAGTCTTTTATTCTTTTTCTTTTGTCTTTCTTAATACATCTCAGAAAAAGTCTAATTTTTCTTCTATGCTCAACAAAATATGTTGTAATAGTCTTCGCACTTTTCAATCTGCTTAACTATCTTTTCTGCATCTTTACGGCTAATTTCATCACTCTTCATCTCAATCAGAAAGAACCTGCGATCATCATAAGCAACTAAATCGCATCCCCCATTAGTTACACATCCGTCATGTTCTACTATTATGCCACCTCGTAGAATTACTTCGCACTCATAGCCTTCTTTTTCTTCTTTCTTTTTGAACATATCTTTATGCTTGCAGTCTTCTGGAACGTTCATAGTATTCCTCTACCCTTGCATGCACGTTTGCAATTTCAAGTATTACCCTATCGAGTTCGGTTTCTTCTATACCGTCTTCATCAACCTTAAGCTCTTCAACTTTGCCTTCTGAAAACAGATATATACCTAAATCTTCAGGACTTAAGCCTTCATCTTCGTCGTATCCAAGTTTTTTCTTTTCATCAGGACTTAATTTACTAACTCTGAGAAGGTTACTTATCTCGTCTAAAACCGTTATGCTGTGTGTAGTTATTATTACATCGGCGTATTTTGACAGCTTTGCAAGTGCTCTCGTAATTATGACCTGTGCATCTGGATGGAGATGAGCTTCAGGTTCTTCCACTATCACAGTATAGCCTTCATCTAAACCAAACTTCATAGCGTAAATGAGAGGGGCAATTTCTTTATAGCCAGAAGGTGCCCTTTGTATCGGAATTTTCAAATCGTCAATTGAGATAACGTATCTTGGAATTCCTCTCTGCAAGATGTACTCAATTCCAAGCTTTTCCTCGATGAAACTCGCAATTTCATTGATTTTTTCATTCTTTACCTTTGGATAAAGACTTTCCAGGAATCTCATGAACTTCTTATCGACTTCGTTCATGACCACGTTACTCAGCAGAGCATGTAAATAAACTTCTCTCGATCTTATGAGTCCATCTCTGCCATCTGGAGCTATAAACGTTGAGTGGTAAGGTAAATAACCGTCAAAGATCCTGCTAAATACAATTGGAATAATTCCAACTACCTGACAATTTTCTACGATAAATTCATGATGAGTTAGCTCTTCAGAATTTTTGAAGTAGTCTAATGTCAGATATATAGGTTCTCCAGAGAAAGCCGTAATGAAGAGATTTTCCTGAATTTCCTTCATCACTCCCTCATCAATCTCTACATTTAAACAGTTCTCGTTTATATTAGCATAAATTTTCATTGTGCAATCGTCGTTACATACAATCACTTTTGCATAGTCCTCACCGAACCTAATCAGCTCTTTTAAATCATCGACCATAAACACATCTTTGATAAGTTCCTCTAAGTTTCCTTTCCATATCTCATTAAATCTCCTAAAAACATCAACTATGAATTCTTTAACGTTCTCGGAAATTTTGTCAGTCAATTTGTGTGACTCTTCGACATAACTCTGGAAATCAAAATCTTCATGTTGTTTCATCTTTCCGTAAAACTCCCTATCTTTTTCAATTACCTTAGAAATTAACTCGTTTGGGATATATCTTTCCACTAACTCTATTAACTTATCCCAATCTGGTTCTACAGCTAAAAAGCACCAAATCAAATAGGCTAAATACGATTTACCAGTTGAATTTTTACCGATAAATACATTCAAAATCCCTAACCTTTATATCAGCTTTCTCTATCGGTCCAAAGTTTTCAACTATGAATCTCATGAACTTTGTTCTCTATCAAATTAAAAAACGTTACTTGAGCTCCCACTTCCACTTCTTCTCCCAGTATTCTTTGATGACCTCTAAAGCGACAAGCTTTTCACCACTCAAGAACCTTATACAAGCCCCCCCAGCCGTGGAAACATGATCCATTTCCTTATCTAATCCAAACATCCTTGCAGCCGTTGCTATATGCCCACCACCAACTACGGAGTATTTGGCCTTCGAAACTGCCTTGAGAACCTCCAATGTTCCAAGCGTAAATCTCTCATCCTCAAAAACGCCTGCAGGTCCATTTATAACTGCGACATCGTATTTTGGAATCTCTTTGGAAAGCATAGAAATCGTTTCAACGCCTATGTCCTTAATCAGGTGTTTACCATCAAACTCATCTAAAGGAACGTCTACCCTAACTCCCTCCACATCCACTGCAATGTCTTTGGGCAAAACTATCTTATCGCCGAATTCCTTGATGATCTTAACGATATCTTCATCGTTCACCTTTCCTTTATTTTCCTCGACAACCTTCTTGTTCAAATCTCCAACATCGAAACCCGAAAGCATCAAAAAGTAGTTTGCAACGACACCCATTAAGATAACCTTTTCAGCTATGTTATTTCTAAGGACATTCTTCAAAACTCTAACGGCATCATCCATCTTTACTCCACCCAAGATAAATACCTTCTTCCCTTCACTATCAAAAACCTTACTTAAGGCCTTTGTTTCCTTCTCAACCAACCTTCCAACGACCGAAGGTAGAACTGGAACGAAGCCTATCAGAGATGCGTGCGGTCTATGGCAAGCTGAGAATGCATCGTTTACAAAAACATCAAAGTTACCTTTTAACCTTTGAACCATATGACAAGTTGCGTGTTCTTCAGCGCTTCTTTCTAGTCTTTCCTCAGAGTAAAATCGGACGTTTTCAAGGAGTAAAACTTCTCCTATCTCTAACGATCTTATCTCCTTTATAACCCTACTACTGAATATCTCATCGATGTACTTAACTTCTTTCCCCAAGAGTTTTGATAGAATGTCTGCATGAGCTTTTAGTGTCGTGAAATCCCTTTTGCCCGGTCTGCTTTGATGAGCTAAAATTACGACCTTTGAACTTTCGAGCTCCTTTAAAGTTGGAATGTGGCTTTCAAGTCTCGTCGTATCGATTATTTTGGAATCCTTAATTGGCACGTTTATGTCCAACCTAACCAGAACAGATTTACCATCACAATCGATGTCATCGAGTGTCGGGAGCTTCATCAAAGTTCTCTTCTTTTTTCAGTATAAAATCCTTTCACTTTGCGGACACAATCTTAACAACGTCGTTGTGCTTTAATTCGTAGTCTTCGCCGATTCTAACCTTTCTCCTAGCATCGACTGCATATATGAAGCTCTCACCTATCTCAGTGTGTATCTTGTATGCAAGATCCCTTGCAGTTGTTCCTCTCTTAACCAAAAAGGCATCTGGTAGAACGTTTCCCTTTCCATCGGTAAACTTGTTCTCATCTTCAACTGGATAGACAACTATGTATCCCAAAACATCGAAAACCAAGGTATTTATAACCCTCTGAACACCAGTTCCGTTGTACCTCTTCATGAAACTCCTTATTTTCTCTAAAAGTCTCTTCTGTTTCTCATTCAAAGGCTTTAAAACTTCAAAGTCCTCGTCACCTGGTAAGTAATTTATGTATCTATTTTTGGATGCCAACCTCAAAGCTAACTCGTAGTATGCGGAAGTTGGAATTACGGTTTCATCTAAACTCAGAAGCCTCTTCACAAGCTCTTCTGGAGCCTTGTCTGCCTTGTTCGCAGCTATAATCATCCTCATCCTCACCTTCCTCAGTTCTCTGGCAAAGATCCTGATGTCGTCGTCTTTAAACTCGTGAACGGGTTTGTTTAAAACCTTCAAGGCCTTCTTAACCATCCACTCCTCAAATCCCAATCCTGCGAGCTGCTCAGATATGAGTTTGGATGGATCCCTCTTTTCAAGACTTATCCTCCTTGAGATCTTAGCCCAATTTCTCTTCAATATACCAAACAACCACATCTCAAGCTCTTCATTTAAGAACACGACATCCCTAACTGGATCGTGCTCTCCAACTCCAATCTCGTTACCCTCCTCATCCGTCGAGCCCGATACATCCACGACATGGATTATACCCTCAGCCTGTCTGAGGTTGTCTAGAAACTCGTTACCGAGCCCTCTACCTTCATAGGCACCTGGAACAAGTCCAGCAATGTCTATGAGCTTTATTGGTATAAACCTCCATCCGTCTACACATTTCTCACAATTCACTCCTAGTTCTCTACAGACGCATCTAACCCTCACATGACCTATCCCAACGTTTGGTTCTATCGTCGTGAATGGATAACTCGCTATCGCTACGTCTACGAGAGTTGCAGATTTGAAAAACGTTGACTTCCCAGCGTTCGGTTTTCCAGCTATCCCAATCTCAATCAATTAAATCCCCCTTCACATCTTTACACGGGAGTTAATAACGTTTTGCAAAATCTATTTGAATTCTTGCAAGAGTTTTCAACATGCATGATGTCGCAATAGTCGGTGCAGGTCCTGCTGGATTGACGTGTGCTATGTACACGGCAAGATACGGATTGAAAACAGTTGTATTCGATGACCCAACAAATCCATCTCAGCTCTCCTTGGCACCCTACATAGAAAACTATCCAGGATTTGAAGGGACCGGATTGGAACTTCTGGAAAGTATGAAGAAACAGGCTAGGAAGTTCGGTGTTGAGATAAAGGTTGAGAGGGTCATGGATGTTTCAAAAGGTGAATTCTTCAAGATTAAGACAGATGAACATGAATACAGTTCAAGATCGCTTGTCATCGCAACCGGTGGGAAGCATAGATCTCTTGGAGTTAAGGGTGAGAGGGAGTTTTTGGGTAGGGGTGTTAGTTACTGTGCCGTCTGTGATGGTTTCTTCTTTAAGGGAAAGAAAGTTTTGGTCGTTGGTGGGGGAAACACGGCCTTATCCGAAGCTCTTTATCTCCACGATTTGGGTTGCAAAGTTACAATCGTTCACAGAAGAGACGAGTTTAGGGCTGATAGGATCCTTCAAGATAGGGTTTTTGACAGGGGAATAGATGTAATTTGGAATGCCGTCGTTCTTAAGATAGATGGAAGAGACAGGGTTGAAAGTGTTACTTTGAGAAATGTCAAGACGAACGAAACGTTCACGATCGATGTTGAAGGAGTTTTTGTGGCCATAGGTATAGAACCCAATGTAGATTTGGCAATTAAGCTTGGAGTCGAGCTCGAAGATGGATACGTGAAGGTTGACGAGTTTTGTAGAACGAACGTTGATGGAGTATTTGCATGCGGAGATTGTTGCAACAGACCTCTCAAGCAAGTTGTAACTGCTTGCGGAGACGGCGCAATAGCAGGACATTCCGTATTCGTTTACCTCCAGAAGGAAGGTATGAAGAGGGATAAAACCGTATAGATTTCGAGTCTTCCGATCCACATATCGAAACAGAGTAAAATCTTTACAGTTGTAGGGAAGTGTGCATACGTCTCGCTTGCTCCAGCCAATCCCATTCCAGGTCCAACGTTTCCCAAGCATGCCGAAACTGCTGAGATCGACGTGATCAGGTCGTATCCATGTAAAGCAACGATTAACGACGATATCGTGAATATGATTATGTAAAGTATAAAGAATGCTAAAACTCCCTCAACGACATCCCTCCTTAAAGCCTTCTCACCGTACTTTATAACCTTAACTATCTTTGGTTCGGCCGAACGAACAATCTGATCCACGGCATACTTCAACAGTATGCAAAGTCTTATCACCTTCATACCACCAGCTGTCGATCCACCGCAACCTCCTATAAACATAGCCATGAGTAAAAGTATCTTCGCACCGTTACACCACTCATCAAAGTCCGTTGTCGTGTATCCCGTTGTTGTCATTATCGAAACAGCTTGGAAAAAGGAGTATCTAACCGAATTTAAGATATCGTATCTATCGAGGTTCAGTATAGTTAAGAGGGTGGTAAGTGCGAATATCAATGAAATGTACAACCTAAACTCCTCATCTCTCAAAACGCTGTAATCTCTGTGCGCTAAGAAGTAAAATATCGAGAAGTTAATTCCGCCCATCATCGCAAAGATGGCGAAGATCGTCTCTATCCTCCAATCTTTAAAGTAAGCTATGCTTTGTGAGTGAGTTGAGTATCCACCGGTTGAGAGTGTCGTGAAAGCGTGAGCGATTGCATCGAACGGAGACAATCCAAAAAAGATGAGTAAGGTAACCTCTAAGATCGTCAAACATACGTATATCACGTACAACCTTAAAGCAACATCTCTTACCCTTGGCTTTATCTTCACAAGTGTAATGCCAGGATACTCCGCCTGAAATACTACTCCTTTCGCTATGCTTGGGATAACGATCAAGAATAGCATAATTATACCAAACCCTCCAATCCACTGAATCATTGATCTCCAGAAAAGTAGAGATCTTGGAAGATCTTCTGGTTTTCCTATGACAGATGCTCCTGTCGTTGTAAATCCAGATATGGATTCAAACAGGGCATCTACCGGTGAAAGGTATTGCAAAAATGGAATTGCTCCAAGAATTGAAACTATCAACCAGCCGAGACCAACGATTGCGAATCCCTCTTTGAATCTCATAACATCTCCTTCAGCCCTCTTTAACATCAGAACAGATCCAAACACAAGTGAAATCAGGAGTGAAAATAAAAATGGCTTAAAG
>CAZUUE010000032.1:0-7222 GCA_964623695.1 uncultured archaeon | reverse complement strand
TCTTTCATCCTCAAAGATCGTTTTAAACATCTTCAAATCTCTATCAAAGTTCGAGTTTGGCAACCCAGGCATCACATGATATCCAACTTTGAAGGAGGAATCCTTCAAGAGTCTCGTGGCAATGACGACATCTTCAACATCGTGACCTCTCTTTATCTTCTTAAGGACATCGTCGTATATACTTTGAACACCTATCTCAACCTTCGTTCCGCCAAATCTCAACATCTCAAGTATGTGTTCCTCTCTTGCATAATCCGGTCGAGTTTCAAAAGTTACTCCAACACACCTGGCCTTTGCAAACTCGTTTCTCCTCTTTGCAACCTCTAAAGTTTTATCTGGTTTAAATCTCTTCTTTCCAAACGCATTCAGTGCGTTAAAGATGTTAAGCATGAACCACTCCTTGTAACCTCTATCCCTGGCCGGGAAAGTTCCACCCATCACTATTATCTCAACCTTATCGACATCGTGGCCGATCTCACAGAGCTCATTAAGTCTGCTTATGACCTGCTTAAACGGATCGTATCCGTGCTGAATACCTCTCTGTGCAGCCGGTTCGAGACCTATATAACTCTGAGGAGTTTTGATACCACCTGGACACATGACACATCTTCCATGTGGGCATGGAGCTGGCGAACTCATTACACTAACAACAGCGACGCCAGAAATTGTCCTTACGGGCTTAATTCTCAGGATCTCCTTAAGTTTTTCGTAACCTTCTTTACCCTTCCAAGCCTTAAGTATTTCGACATCCTTCGGAATCTTGGATAACTTAAACTTGTTAGCTACAACCTTCTTAATCCTAGCAACTTCCTCTTTACTCTCAGGCTTAACCTTTAGTATCTCTCTTCCTATCTCAATCAATGCATCCATTTTAAGCATACTTCATCCGTTTGCTTAAAAATTTTTTAAGTAAAACGTTGACATCGTTAGGATGAAGTCAATGTCAGCATTGGACATACACGTTTGCGTAAAGGAGCTTCAGGAGATAGTTGGGGGTAAGGTTGAGAAGATCTACCATTATCCACCAAACGAGATCAGATTTAAGATATATGCTAAAGGTAGGAAAGATCTGGTCATTGAAGCTGGAAAAAGAATTCATCTCACTGTTTTTCCAAAAGAGAGTCCAAGATTCCCTTCTCCATTTGCAATGCTGTTAAGAAAACATCTAGATGGTAGGAAGATAGTTTCCCTAAGACAGCACGACTTTGACAGAGTCGTTGTAATTGAGTTTAGTGACGGGAAGAAGGTAATCGTTGAGCTTTTTGCAAAGGGAAATGTAGCGTTAACGGATGAGAAATTTAATGTCATAATGGACATCCGTGGAAAATGTCGGGGTATCTACAAGTTCCCACAAACAAAGGCACCGTTTGAATTTACTCTTAAAGAAATGAAAGATATTTGCAATGAGAAAAAAGAGATAGTTAAGATCTTAGCTGTCAAACTGGGCTTAGGTGGATTATTTGCTGAGGAGGTTTGTCTTAGAGCTGATGTGAACAAGAACAAGTTTGGGACTGATCTGAGTGATGCTGAACTCGATAGGATTCATACGGCCGTGATGTCTATATTTGATCCAGTTTTAAAGGGACAAACAAAGCCTCATATAGTTTTGAAGGGAACAGATTATATCGATGTCTTACCGCTGGAGCTCGAATACTACAGAGACTTTGAAAAGAGATACTTTGATAGATTTAACGCAGCTTTGGATGAATACTACTCAAGGATTCTTGTAGATAGGTCTGAAATTGAAGAGAGCGAAGAGATCAAAAAACTAAAGAGAAGACTTGAGATACAGATAGAAACAAAGAAGAAACTTGAAAAAGAGATGAGAAATTACAGAAAGTTGGGAGATCTCATATATGAAAATTACGATAAGATCAAAAGGATCTTGGAGCGTGCAAACGGAGATCGTGTCGTGGTTAATTTGAATGGGAAGGAGATAACCATAGATACAAACATGGACATACATGAACTCGCCGAGAGATACTATGAGAAGGCCAAAAAGGCTAAGGAGAAGCTTGAAGGTCTCTTAATAGCCATAAAAAAGACTGAAGAGGAGATTGAAAGGGTTAAGAAGAAGGAGGAGTTGAAGTACAGTTCTCCGATAAGGATCGTAAGAAAAAGGGAATGGTTTGAAAGATTCAGATGGTTTTTAACATCGGATAACATGCTGGCAATAGGTGGTAGAAATGCCCGTATGAATGAGGAAATAGTTTCAAAGTATTTAGAAGTTAAAGATCTCTTCTTTCATACGCAGGCACCAGGGGCTCCTGTCGTTGTCTTAAAGAGAGGTCAAGAAGCCCCAAAAAGTAGTATAATGGAAACTGCTCAATTCTCGGCCATATACTCCTCTCTTTGGAAGAGAGGTATTCACAGTGGAGAGGTTTACTACGTCACACCTGATCAGGTGAAGAGATCCGCAAAGGCAGGTGAATACCTACCGAAAGGATCATTTTACATCGTTGGAAGGAGAAATTACGTTACAGTAGAGCTTAAATGTGCGATAGGTGTCGATTTGAGTAATCTTAGAGTTATGGGAGGGCCTATCTCCGCAATTTCAAAGCACTGCGACTACTATGTAACCTTGGAGATAGGAGATATGGATGTCAACGAACTGTCAGTTAAAATTGCGAAAGTATTAGTTGACAAAGCCAAAATGGACGATAGACTCGTAGTTAAAGCCTTAGCAACTCCAGATGAAATTGCGAAATTTTTACCACCTGGTAGATCGAGGATCGTAGGAGTTTAAAACATGATGACATTTTCTATACATCTGAAATTTTTTAAAACTTGACAGAGTCTTCTTTACAATGAAGACCATTAAGATATTTGATACAACGCTTAGAGATGGAGAGCAAATGCCTGGTGTATCACTTCCGGTCAATTACAAGATTCAGATTGCGAAACAACTTGATAAACTTGGTGTAGATGTTATAGAAGCTGGATTTCCTTCCGCTTCAAAAGGTGAATTCGAAGCCGTTAGGGAAATAGCTAGGTTGGGATTGAATGCAAAGGTGTGTAGTCTGGCTAGGGTTGTTAAGAGTGATATAGACGCTGCGATCAAATCAGAGGCCGATATGGTTCACGTTTTCATTCCAACTTCAAAGATACAGGTTGAGCATACCATAAAGAAGTCTCAGGATGAGATAGTAGATATGGCCGTGAGTGCTGTAGATTATGTGAAGTCGCACGGTGTCGAATGCATGTTTTCCGCAATGGATGCAACGAGAACTGGTATGGAATTCTTAAAGAGGATATACAAGGCTGTCGAAGAGGCCGGAGTTGACATAATAAACGTTCCAGATACCGTAGGTATCATAACTCCGTTCAAGTTCTACGAAATGATAAGGGAGCTTAGGGAACATCTAAAGGTTCCCATAGATGTTCATTGCCATAACGATTTCGGTTTAGCTACTGCAAATACATATTCAGCAGTTTTAGCTGGAGCCGATGAAGTTCAAGTGACCGTCAACGGGTTGGGGGAGAGAGCCGGGAACGCTTCACTTGAAGAGGTAGTTGCACTCCTTTATGCTGGAGGTTTCAAAACAAACATCAGGATGGAGTATCTCGTCGAGACTTCTCGACTGGTCGAGAGATTGACAGGTATCAAGATGCCTCCAAACAAGCCAATAGTAGGTGAGAACGCTTTCAGTCATGAGAGCGGTATTCATGCTCATGGGGTTTTGAAAGATGCGAGGACATTTGAACCGGGAATAATAACTCCCGAGATGGTTGGGCATAGACGTAGAATCGTTGTCGGAAAGCATGCAGGTAGGCATCAGATAAAGAAGATACTGGAAGATGCCGGATACATTGTTGATGATTATCAATTGAGCGAGATAGTTCAAAGGGTTAAGGAACTTGGTGATAAGGGTAAGAAGGTTACGGATGTTGATCTGTTCGCAATAGCTGAGTCTGTTTTGGGTGAAGTGAGTAGAGAGGAGAAGGTTATAGACGTTGAGGAGGTAACAGTATTGACGGGTAACAAGATAACACCAACTGCCGTCATAAACGCTGAGATAGATGGAAATAAGAAGGTAATATCTGCAATAGGTGTAGGACCCGTGGATGCAACTTTTAAAGCTGTTTCGGAGCTTTTGGGAAAGAAGATAAAGATAACAGAATTCAAGCTCGATGCGATAACTGGCGGTAGCGATGCGTTGGCAAACGTTTACGTAACAGTTGAGGACGAGGATGGAGAAGTGTTTACTGCAAGGAGCGCCGGATTGGACATAGTCATGGCATCGTTCGATGCCGTCATAAAAGCCGTGAACTATCTGATGCTAAAGAAGAGGAAGAGGAGATGAACATGAAGAAGATCAATCTTTCAAAGATTCAGAAGATCAAAGAGTTCCTTTCAAAGAGAAAGCATGAGGAAAGGAAGAAGATTGCGGTTCTTGTCGATGGCCCAAACATGCTTAGAAAGGAGTTCAACTTAAATTTAAGTGAGATAAGAGAGATATTATCTGAATACGGTAATATAAAAGTTGCTAAGGTTTTTTTAAATCAATACGCAACAGACAAACTCGTTGAAGCGGTTGAAAATCAGGGGTTTGAACCTGTGATCACATCTGGAGATGTCGATGTTAGGATGGCAGTCGAGGCGATGGATCTGATATACAACGATGCCATAGATGTCTTAGCTTTAGTGACAAGGGATGCAGACTTTAAAGCAGTCCTAAAAAAGGCTATGGAGCTTGGTAAGGAGACAATAATAATCGGTGCTGAGCCTGGATTTTCAACAGCTTTAAAGAACTCGGCAGACATAGCGATAGTTTTAAATGAAGGAGATTATGAGGAGAGTTGAACTCGTTTTGGCTTTGGATGTTCTTGAAAGGGATAGAGCGTTTAAGATAGTAAACGAAGTCAAAGATTATATATCACATATAAAAGTAAATTATCCTATTGTTTTATCAAATGGACTTGACATCATCAGGGAGCTCTCGAAGATAAAACCCGTCATAGCTGACTTCAAGATTGCGGACGTTCCGCATGTGAGTTCATTGATAGCCAAGATGGCGTTTGAAAGTTGTGCCGATGCGGTAATAGTTCACGGATTCTCTGGAAGAAGAACTGTGGATGCCGTCTTAAAAGTTGCAAGGAGTTACGGTGGAGAAGTTTACGTCGTTACCGAGCTTACAAGTTCTGAAGATTTAGACTTTTCGGATGAGATAGCAAAGATGGCTGTTGACTTGGGTTGTCATGGGATAATCGCACCATCAACTAAACCTAAAAAGGTCGCAAGACTTAAAGAGATAGTTGGAGATTTAAAGATACTGTGTCCAGGTATAGGGGCTCAGGGTGGTAGCTTAGAGATTGTGAAATACGCTACACATATAATAGTTGGTAGATCTATATACAACTCTGAAAATCCAAGAGACTCTGCAAGAAAGATCTTGGATAACATCAACAGTTTGTAGAAAGTTTTATTTATATCCTTAACGAGATTCAAACTATGAGATACTTCAAACACTCACTACTCTTCGCATTTGGAATAGGTTTCATCTTGGTTGGATTAACGTTTATAATTTACTTTCAACTTCATCACGGATCGGATCCATCCCTGATCGAAGCTACTTTCTCGTTAATAGGTTTGGGAGTTCCACTTGCAGTTCAAGGAATCTCTGGAATGCTTGGATACATAAGATACTCTAAAATCACGGGTGCATCCGGTTTCTTACTATGTCTCTTGGCAATTTTAATTTACGTGTTTTTATATCCAGAGAACTGGTTTTATCCGAACGTATCTCTGGTCGCAACCATGTACGCCTTCGGTCTCGTCTTAGTTTTTGGTGGTCTGTTTGCTGAAGTGGTACAGAGGATCGTTGAGGGTAAGAGAACCACCGTCACAGAAGTTTTTAAAGAAGAAAAAGAAGATGTAACATTTATTGAACCTGCAAAGTTTGAACCTGAGATAGAGATCAAGGATTTTGACCTTGATGTAAAGTTCGGTGCAGGGAGAATAGGGAAGGTAATCAAGGTTAAAGACAACGTTGATTACGATGCAAGCATGCTGAACAGAGTTAAGGAGGGAAAGCTTGAGATCAAAATGAAAGATGATAAGATAACTGAGATTTCAAAGATCCTTAGAAGTATGAAGGAGAGAATGGGAAAGGATTAACCTTTTAAACTTCAAATTTCAATTCGTTACATGGCCAAGGGTTTGGATGTCGGGACGATGAACATAGTCTGTTCTGGAATGGAAGGTGACAACGTTGTATTTGTCCAACAGAGAAACGCCTTCTTGGAGCTGGATTACAGCGATCTTACGAAGATGATGCTCGACAACGCGAACGTTCAGTACGTCATAAGGGGTGACAAGATATACATACTCGGAGACGATGCACTGAAGTTTGCAACCGTATTCAAAAAACCCACGAGAAGACCCATGAGATCAGGTATCCTGAGTCCAGATGAAAAGGAAGCTGTTCCAATAATAAGACTCATACTCGAAAAGATACTTGGAAGGCCAGATGGGGAAGAGGTCGTTTGCATAACTTCTCCGGCAAATCCGATAGATTCGGATATAGAGACGACTTATCACAGAAAGACAATGGAAGCATTGGTGAAGAAGCTTGGATACAAACCGTTCACAATAGATGAGGGCTTGGCTGTCATATATTCTGAACTTGCGGATAACAGTTTTACAGGAGTTGGGATAAGCTTCGGAGCTGGTTTAACAAACGTCACAGTATCCTACTTCGCAGCACCCATAGTCTCTTTCAGCATCGCGAGGGGTGGTGACTGGATAGATGAAAACGCATCGAAGGCTACTGGAATTCCAAGGGAACAGGTATGCTCGATAAAGGAGAGCAGCTTTGAGCTCAAGTACGAGGTTGAACTTGGGAGTGTTGAGGGTGCCTTAGCGATCTACTACGATTATCTGATAACGTATGTAGTGGAGAATCTAAGGAGGAAGCTTACAGAGGTTTCTCCACCCCAAGTGGAGTTTCCCATCGTTTTAGCCGGTGGTACGGCAAAGCCAAAGGGATTTAAGGAGGCATTCGAGGAGAAGATATCCAAGGCTGGATTTCCAGTTGAAGTTTCAACGATAAAGGTTGCGAAGGAACCTCTGTTCAGTGTTGCGAGGGGTTGTCTGATAGCTGCAAAGACGAGGGAGTTCCGTTAAATTTATATTGTGATCATAATCGTATCACTATAATGATTAATAAAGTTTCTCTTGGAATTGAAGAGCTGGACAGACTTTTGGGTGGTGGCGTTCCAG
>CAZUUE010000031.1:0-7255 GCA_964623695.1 uncultured archaeon | reverse complement strand
TTCTTCTCTTCTTCTACGAGCTTTTTCAAGTCTCCTATCTCCACTTAACTACTTTAATTTAAGTTTTTTAAACTGTTGTTGGTACAGGGGGTCAGAGTATATATTATAATATTATATATATGAAAAATATTAACTATAATCAGGTAATTATCAGTGTGATGTAACTGTATTTCGATTCAAAGCCAAGAAAAGGAAGAAAGATTTGTACAATGGGAAAAAGAATTTGAGGAGTTCGAAAAATCTATGAAAGCGTCATTGCTAACTGTAGTTACGATAAGAAGATTTACTTGATTTTAGTTGGTCTAAGAATTAAATCAAGCGTAATAGTGGATTTAAGAGGAGTTCCACAATCAAGAGAAGGAATTTATCGAATTCACATTTATGAGTGGACATTTGCCTTTAGGATACGTTAACATCAACTCCTTTAGGTTCATCGGGGGATAAAATCATATATTACCATTAACTCTTTTAAGGATAGAAAACACCATATCCTTAGTTAATCCGTCACATCTCCTCACAGCCCAAAGCTGTAAGGCTTCGAAGCCTTAGTCACGGGCTAAGAGTATATCAATTATGCCTACAAATGTCTATGAAAATCGTTACTGTTATGCGAGGAGTAAACTTTGAATTTAAAGTTTGTTGGTTGTAAATGATCATTGCGCATCGATTTAAATAGTTCATCAGCTATTATTTGGTAAATCATAAGTTAACATTCTACAACTTAAGAAGCAAAATATGATCAATTTCGCTTCCAGTTTTGTCGTATCCATGATACTAATCAACAAAAGCATTGATACTCTCCATCGGCGAACCTTATTATTAATTTAACCTTCGTATACCTTTAACCATGTGGGAAGAAGTCGTTGATAGGATCGTTAGATTCATTAGAGATCGCGTTGAACGTGCGAACGCTAACGGTGTAGTCGTTGGGATAAGCGGTGGAGTTGACAGTGCTACAACGACTTTCTTATGCGTTAAAGCTCTTAGTAGAGATAGGGTTTTGGGTTTAATAATGCCAGAAATGGGTGTGACGAAGGAAGAAGATGTGAAAGATGCTCTTGAAGTTTGTAAAATCTTGGGGATAAAAAAAAGGATAATTTACATCAATCCTATGGTTTCCGCTTTTTTGAAAAACTTGGATAGGGGAAGTGATATTGCCATAGCGAACTTAAAGCCCCGTATAAGAATGATCGTGAACTACTACTATGCTAACACTTTGAATTATCTAGTTGCTGGCACAGGAAATAAAAGCGAGCTCATGGTTGGCTATTTCTGCTACGATGAGAAGACAAGGGTGCTAACGACCGAGGGATTAAAGACATATAAGGAATTAAAGCTTGGAGACACAGTATTTTCACTCAACCCAAATACGGGTAAGGTTGAGGAGGTTCCAGTTAAAGCTGTTTACATCTTTAACTACGACGGTGAAATGATCAGCATAAAGGATAAGAGAACGGATTTACTTGTAACACCAAACCACAGAATGCTCGTTGTAAACAGAAGTGGAAAGATTGTATTTACACAGGCAGTTGAATTTCTAAATAAGAGACACAGTATACCAATACCTACTCCTTGGGATGGATATACGGACTCAGACTACATCGAGCTATCGAAGTTCGTTGATCAAAGCTGTTTGTATCACAACGCAAATGTCCTGCCAGAGCGTATGCCAACTGAAGAATTCTTCTACCTAATGGGTCTTTACATAGGTGATGGCACATGCACAATTTACGAGGTTGAAGCGATGAGAAAGACGACACTTAGCTATTCAGAATTCTTGAACTTTAGGAATGAACGTGGCAGATTCATTAGTCCTGACAAATACAGATGTGAAAGACCTGTGAGGTATAAGGCTCATTCCGTATACTTTTCAATTCCAAAGGGTGATAAGGCTCGTGAAAGTCTAATAAATACCTTAGAAACTTTGGATATAAGGTATAGAGCCTACAGACGCTTTGTCAGAATTAATTCGAAGGCTCTGTATGAGATATTCAAACAGTGTGGAACCAACGCCAAGAACAAGAGAATACCAAGATGGGTGCTTAAGTATCCCGCTGATAAGCTGTTATGGCTTTATAAAGGTCTGACGGACAGCGATGGCTGGTATTATCGGAATTACCAAACAATTTCACGTCAGTTGGCACTCGATATTGTGGAACTGTGTGCAAAGTTGGGAATGCACGCGACGATTTCAGTTAGAGAGCCAAGAATTGCTGAATACAATGGAAAGATAATAAGAAGTCAGGAATCGTATCTAATAACGGTTGCCAATAAGATAAGGACTACATCGATCTATCCAGAGAGGGTATCAAAGGTTTACTACAGGGGTGTGGTTTGGTGTCCAGATGTTCCGCTGTATCATAATCTACTCGTCGAGAGAAACGGAAAGTTCACGTTCTGTGGGAATACGAAATACGGAGATGGAGGAGTCGATTTCTTACCGATAGGTGATTTGTATAAAACTGAGGTTTTTGAACTTGCGAAGTTCTTGGGAGTTCCAGAGAGAATAATCAATAAAAAACCTTCATCTGGTTTATGGGTTGGACAGACGGATGAAGGAGAATTGGGTATAACTTATGTCAAGCTCGATACGATTTTAAAGGCTTTGGAAGAGGGGTACAAGCCTGAAGAGATACCTGAAAAGTTCAACGTTTCTATTGAAGATGTTAAGAAAGTTTTGAATTTAATTGAAAAGAGTAAACACAAAAGGGAAACTCCACCGATTGTAAGGTTGAGAGATCTCATCCGTCATTCAAGCTCGTCGAGTATCAGATAAGCTACAACCCTTACAGAAGGTTTCAGATTTTTGTCTTTGGCTATAATCCTTATTTCATCGATGTAGTCCTTTACAGACATCCTTAAAGCTTTGTTCAAAAGAATCTTAGCAGCATTCCACCTAACCTCAAACTCTCTATCCTTAATCAAATCGATTAGATTCGGTATGTAATCTATTAAGGCTTCAGGCTTAACTGAACACAACTCCGATAGAGCTGAAAGGACATGAGCTCTGATTTCCTTGCATCTCACCATCTCAAACATCTTTTCTACCGTTTCATCATCTACGATATCTGGATACACCTTTGCCACATTGACGAGTAGGATCGATGAGTAGACTGATTCGAACCCCTTTCCAAGAATCCTCTTTAGATCTTCGACGTGATCTAACAGTATCTCGGGCTTCTCTTCACTGATCTTAAGTAAGAGATCAAACGCCATCCTTCTAACTATCTTCTTCTCCTTCAAGATTTCAATTACTTTTGGAATCAATGGCTTTATTAGATTTAAATCGACGTTCTTCATCTTGTAGAGTGCAAGCCATCTTTCATCGTCATCGCCCTCAAGCATCCTCAAAAGTTCTTCCATGGTACGATTACGCACGAAAGATAAATGTGCCTCGTTGAAAATTACTCAAATTTTCGTCATTTCATCTTCGGATGTGTCAACTTTAAAAGAAAGTTGTATAATTTAATAATAATGATGTTAAAATACTTTTAACATCGTTTCATCACAACAGTTTGTGCCTTAAGTTGACAAATCCCTTTCAACGGAGCAAGGTGTGATTGTAATTACATATGGACATTGCTGCATCACCACCGATAAACGTTTTTTACATAACGTCAAATTCTTTAAAGTGGAGTACACGGATTTGTTTTGTCCGGTATGTGGGAAGTTGAAAGGTAGATGCAGATGTGGAAGCGATGTTAGAAGGAGGAACTTGGAAAAACTCTACAGAATAGCTGGTAATAGGGAAGATCTGAAACCCGTTTTTGACTGCGAGGACGAGATAGTTTACTATAAGGTATTCGATCCGATGGATCCCCTTCCTACGATACCTATAGAGGATGCAAAAATATCAAAGCCACTTGAAGAGGCTCTAAAGTCGAGAGGTATAATAAAACTTTATCCATTTCAACTTGAAGCTATAAGAAGACTGAGAATGGGGAGAAACGTTGTCATCGTAGCTCCGACGGGATTTGGAAAGACGGAAGCGTTTGTGATTCCGTTACTTGAAAAAGTTACGAATGGAGGAGTTGGATTGATATTTTATCCGACGAAGGCTCTTGCAAAGGATCAGGAGTTGAAGTTAAAGTTCTATGCAAGGTCTCTGGATTTGAAGGCTGTGAGGTTCGATGGTGATTCGAGTTGGAGTGAGAGGAGATTGGTGTTCAGTGGTAAAGCTGACGTAATCTTAACAAATCCAGACATGATAGACTACCATCTAAGAAACACACCAGAGTTTAGAAGGGTTGCAAAGGAAGTGAATTTCATCGCCGTGGATGAGCTCCACAGTTACGTCGGTTTGCTCGGCTCAAACATGCATTATCTGATAAAGAGGCTTGAGAGATTTTCGAATTTCCAAATTGCATGTGCATCAGCAACCATAGGAAATGCGAGAGAGTTTGCCAGTTACCTATTCGATAGAGATTTTGAAGTTGTCGAAGGAAAACACAGGAGATCACGGTTACACTTCGTAATGAGATATTCCTATTCGATCTACTCGGCTGTCAAGGATCTCGTAAAGGCTCTACATGGTAGGAAGGTGATAGTTTTTGGAAATTCTTACAAGACCGTAGAGACGATAGGATGGATCTTAAAGAGGGAAGGCCTGAACGTTGCTGTCCATAAAGGTGGACTGCCTAAAGATGTCAGGATCAACGTTGAAAGAGATTTCAGAGACGGTAAGATAAAGACTGTGATTTCAACTCCGACACTGGAACTTGGGATAGACATTGGGGATGTAGATGCGGTAATTTCCGAGCTTGTGAGTTACTCGCAGTTTTTACAGAGAGTAGGTAGAGCTGGGAGGAGGGGGCAGGAGAGTGTTGGAATTCTGTTGTTGAGGGATGATGACGCTATAAGTAACTACTACAGACTGAAACCTGAAGATTACTTTAAAGATGACTTTTACTGCTACGCTGAAAAGAAAAACGAGGAGATCATGTTTTATCAGATACTTTCAATGTGTTTGGAAAGACCTCTGGAGGTCGATGAGGTTGAAGATGAGTGGAGGGACGTGTTGGAGAGACTTGAGGAGGAGAGGTTGATAACAAGGGTCGGTGACATTTACATGGTTTCATCAAATGCAAGGGAAATTCTAAGAGGTTTTAACATGAGAGGGATCGGTGAGAACGTTAGGATGTTTAAGGACGGCAAATTCATAGGTGAGAGAAATCTACCGATAGCGATAAAAGAGCTCTTTCCAGGTAGCATAATGATACACAACGGAGAGAGACTCAGATGTGTCGAGCTCGATTTGAAAGAGAAAAGGGCAGTTCTTGAAGATTATCCTTATGGAAACGAGATCACAGATCCCCTTTACGTTTCAATTCCAAGGATCGTGAGTGTTGGAGATGTTAAGGATGGTTGTGCCTACTGTTCTTTTGAGATAACGATGACAGTTTACGCTTACATCGTTAGGGATGTTTTTACGAGAGAGAAGTTAGATGTCGTTGAAATAGAGCCGATAAGCTACTCCTTCTTAACCAAGGGATTTATCCTAAGTGCTCCAATGCCGGATCCAATGGATTACGAAGATTACTACGCTGGTAGCTTTCATGCCTTGGAGCATGTTTTGATTGAATCGAGCGATGCTTTAACGGGTGGCGGTAGCCAATACATGGGAGGTATTTCAACGCCGGATGGAGACATATTCGTTTACGATGCAACCATCGGGGGAAGTGGATTGAGTAAGCTTTTGTTTAAGAGACTTAAAAGGGGGTTTGAGATAGCTTACGAGGTCTTGAAGAACTGCGAATGCCAAAGGGTTGACGGTTGCCCACGCTGCACTTACAGCTATCAGTGTGGAAACAACAACCAACCGCTGAACCGTTTAGGAGCAATTAATGTACTTGAGAAACTTTTGAAGGGTGAGAGAGGTAGATTGGATGTTGAGAGGTATAAGGATTTGGCCGAGTTCAAGTACTACCCAATGATGTTTGTGAACTACTGATTTTGGCTAAGACAATTTTATCGGGAACCGCTTCGTTAAAATCTATAATTTATATATACTTGTAATAAATATTCAATAAAATATTAATTAATATTTATTTGATAAATTTTAACAGAGTAGTCAGAAATTAAAATTTTAGAAGCAAGTACTGATTTGTTATAAGGAGCGGGATTTACAGATTATATTAAGCTTAAGATAAATTCAGCAAGCCTTTTTGAATCTTCAACACTCCTCATGATCGTGTTCGTAGATACTATCTTAATATCCTTGTATTCACCAACTAAATATCTATCAACCTCATCAACAACAAGAATGTCGAGAAAATCTGAATAGATGTCTGCAACACCTAAAGCTGATACATCGTAACCCTTAACCTTCATAAACTTCCCAGCAGGACCACTCACAGCCCTGTTACCAACAATAGGAGAAACTGCAATAACTTTTTTCTCTCTCAACACATCTCTCACACCCTTAACGGACAAGATCGGAGTTATACTTGTTATGGGGTTGCTCGGCCCTATGAGCACGAAGTCGCAAGATCTTAAGATCCTTAAGACGTCCTCAGTAGCCCTTGCCCTCTCTATACCCTTGAAGTAAATATCCAAAACATCTGGCTCACCCTTACGCTTGACCCAAAACTCCTGAAAGTGTATGTCCCCTTCACTTGTAACAATTCTCGTCTCAACATCTTCATTGCACATTGGCAGAACTTCCTGTTTCACACTCAAAGCCCTCCTTAAAGCTCTCGTAGCTTCTGTGAGAGTGTAACCTTTTCTTAAGAGTTCCGAGCGGAAGATGTGAACTGCCCTATCCAAATCTCCAATGGCCATGAACTCATCACAACCCAGCTTCAAGAGCATTTCGTGTGTTTTAAACGTATCACCCTTAACCCCCCACCACCTTTCATCATCGATCATTCCAGCCAGAGTGTAAAGAACCGAATCTATATCTGGACAAACCTTGTTTCCAGAGATCCATATGTCGTCAGCTGTGTTGACTATCACTGCAAAATCGACAAAATCCTTTAAGCTCCTTAAGAGTTTTGGAGTTCCTGTCCCACCAGATAACACAGCTATCATGATCTGGCTACGTTCACTGAGCTTAAAACTCGTACCTTAAGGACACATCTCTAATATTATTTTAGACTGACCGTGTGAAAATATATAAAATATATTGAATAAAAATAGGATGAGTCTCGTGGCTTCTTTGAATTATTGATACCTTCTATATAAAGTTATAATCTTTTGTTATTTAATTATAGGATAAGATTGGTTTAAATCCAAAACCGAGTAAAGTAATATACTT
>CAZUUE010000030.1:0-7292 GCA_964623695.1 uncultured archaeon | reverse complement strand
AAGCCGTATCACACTTAATATATCCCACCAGCTTCGCTATTCACACCGTCAGTTTCATATTCTTTTAGGACATTGGAAGATAAGAATGAGGAGTTTTTTAAGAAGGTCGTAAGACTGTTCGAGAGATCTAGGGAAAAGGAGGTTATTGAGTGTGAAAAGATCAGTGCAGAAGTGGAATGATCTGTGAGGCAGAATATTCTGTTTCTAAATCCTCGAAAAAGGTTGCTTAAACCTCAACCCATGCTTGATCTACTTGCCGTTAGAAGGGTTTTGGAGGTAGTGGTATAAGGAGATCAAGATAGTTCAATACAGCTTTAGATTTAAGTTAAATACGACGAGGAAAATTAAGCAAATGAGATAATAGACCCAAAAGCCCTCGAATGAGAGTGAGATGTGGTGTATTCACTCAAGATGAGCGGAGTTCTGTTTCCCGCGAAAGCTTCCGAAAGAGGAACTGCTCTAGGTTGCTTAAAGTTCTTAAATGTTCCTAGGGCAGAGAACGGTGTCATAGAAGACATCTCAAAAGAACTAAAGAATAAAGATGGAGAAAAGTTTGCTTTGATGCTACTCGAATATCTGAGCAACGATAGACCAAGCGAGATCTTGAAGAGCACACCTTTCATCGTAGTATAGGACTCTTCTCCTTTCGATATAACTCCAAAGTCTCCACATCTCTCTTTATCACCCACATATCTCCTCACCGCTCAGGGATTCAGGTCTTCACAGATGGTGCGTCTTTAAAAACGTTTTGTCAATTTTCAACACTATTTTTTTTTCTATGAAAATTGGAACGGCAGAAATGGGAGCGTACAAACACATTCAAAAAAGAAGTCGCAACATTTGAAGAATTCTATCCGATAGATTTGCAAGTTTCAAGGTCATACGAGTGCGATCATGAACACTCTTGTGGGAATTGTCCCGATAGGAAAGATTAGGGAAAGAAACTACTTATACTACACCGAAAGAAGCTGTTATTTAGGCTTGAAGATCCTTGGCAAACTACCAAGAGTTCAATCTGAAGGACGTGGCAGATTTAACTGGATTACCGATGATCAGAGTTGTAGAGGTTCCTAAGGAACTTGGATAGAATTTTGGATGTTACCCGCTTGAGCCCACGGGATCTCATGCTTCTCGATCCCGCCGGGTCTGCGGGCATATTAATGTTAACTTGAGAGTATTAATCCTTAACGCTTAACTTTTTATATTTTGTAAGGGGTTTTTGTAACGATGGAAGCTGAAATCTGGGTTGAAAAGTACAGACCAAAAACGTTGGATGAAGTTGTGGGTCAAGAGGATGTCATCGCGAGGTTAAAGAACTATGTGAAACAAAAGAACATACCACATCTACTGTTCTCAGGACCGCCTGGAACCGGAAAGACAGCTACAGCAATAGCTTTAACAAGAGATCTGTTTGGAGACGTTTGGAGAGACAACTTCATCGAGTTGAACGCATCTGTTTCCAAGGATACTCCGATACTCGTAAGGATAGATGGCGAAGTTGACGAATTGAAGTTTGAGGAGTTGGAGGAGATCTTCGGGAGTGGCGTAGAAGTTTTGACAGTTGACAGTAATTACAAGGTTGTATGGGCAAGATGTTCGGCTTTGATTAAACATTGGGTTCCAAACGTTCTAAGATTTTACTTGGAGTGCGGTAAAAGGATCGATCTAACGGGAAATCACTCCGTGATGGTTCTGAGTGAGCGAGGTTTGATCGCAGTGAAGGCCAATGAGATAAGAGAAGGAGACTATCTACTGAGCTTTGATTGTGGAGATGGATCGATACCGACAAAACCCGTTCTACCGTTTCTTAAGAATTTCATTGATGAGATTTCAGATGATCTTATTTCAAAGGAAAAGCTAAAAACAGTTGTGAACGAGGTTGATATCAGAAGGCTCTCAAAGGATGAGATTGAGTCGTTTGAGTTTATAAAGAAGATGGCTTACACTGACCTAACAGCCTTAAAGGTCAGGAAGGTTGAATTGATAGAATACAACGATTACGTTTACGATGTCTCGGTTCCAAAAAACGAGATGTTCTTTGCCGGGAAAATTCCAATCTTGCTTCACAATTCGGATGAGAGGGGGATAGATGTCGTCAGACATAAGATAAAGGAGTTTGCCAGGACTGCACCGATTGGAGAAGTTCCATTCAAGATAATATTTTTGGATGAAGCGGACGCATTGACACCAGATGCACAGGCGGCATTAAGGAGAACAATGGAGATGTTCTCAAGGACTTGCAGATTCATACTAAGCTGTAATTACATCAGTAGAATTATAGAGCCAATTCAAAGTAGATGTGCTGTATTTAGATTCAAACCAGTTCCCGCCGATGCCATGAAGAAGAGACTCAAAGAGATAGCAAAGAAAGAGGGTATCAAGATAGAAGAGAATGCCTTGGACGCTTTGGTTTACATATCAAACGGTGACTTCAGAAAAGCGATAAATGCACTCCAAGGTGCTTCCGCTTTTGGTGAGATAATTACCGAAGATGACATCTATCAGATCACAGCCACAGCAAGACCGGAAGAGATGAAAAGACTTATAGAGACTGCTTTAAGCGGTAAATTCCTTGAAGCCAGAGAGATATTAGACAGGATGATGGTTGAATACGGTATGAGTGGAGAAGACATAGTTTCACAGCTCTTTAGGGAGATAATAGCATCGAACATGGACGAAAATCTGAAAGTGATGCTGATAGACAAGCTCGGCGAGATAGACTTCAGATTGACAGAAGGTGCGAACGACAGAATTCAGCTCGACGCATATCTGGCTTACCTTGCTACGATAGGTAGAAAACTATGAGAATCAGAATCGCCGGACTTCACGTGAGTGATAGGAAACCGAAGGTCGGAGATGAGATAGTTCTAAAGGGCTACACTCAGATTTACGATGAAAAGAGGAAGATGTGGATACCTGTAAGAGCTAGGGTAAGGTTTTTGGTTGATGGGATGAACTACGGTATAACTTACAGCAATCAAGATGGTAGCTTCGAGTTCAGATACTCCTCAAACGTAGTTGGAAAGAGGAGGGTTGAGGTTATAATGGAGGAGATCTGCAAGAGGGAGATCGAAATAGAGTTCATGAGTGAGGAGGAGAAGAAGAGGATTGAAAAGATCGGTGCCATTGCAGTGTTGATACTTATCTTGGTTTTGATAATCCTTTACCTCGTGATGGTTCTGGTATGAAGGGGTTGCCACCGGCTTTGAGGAAGAGGTACAGATACGTGGCATTTGAGGTTCTATCTGAGAAGAGATTGGATGACAAAAAACTGTTTAAAGCTTTGAGGGAGACTCTTTTTTCTCTGTTTGGTGAAGTTAAACCTTTGGGAATCGAACTTAAATACTTCGACGGAAGGAGAGGAGTTATCAGATGTTACAGGGAAACCTTAAAAGATGTGAAGTTTGGACTAAATCTCGTCAGCGAGGTTGAAGATTCAAAGGTTGCGATCGTGATATTGGGAGTCAGCGGAACGATTAAAAGCTGCCTGAGAAAGTTTGTTGGGAGGTGATGGTATGCATCTACCACAGATGGGATACGACAGAGCTATAACTGTATTCAGTCCAGACGGAAGATTGTTTCAAGTGGAGTACGCAAGGGAAGCTGTGAAGAGAGGTGCAACCGCGATCGGTGTGAAGACGAGGGAAGGTGTAATACTCGTTGCGGACAGGAGAGTCACGAGCAAGCTACTCGAACCGAACACGATAGAGAAGATATACATCATCGATGATCACATAGGAGCAGCTACATCTGGACTCGTAGCTGATGCAAGGGTACTCATAGACAGGGCGAGGCTTGAAGCTCAGATAAACAGGTTGACGTACGATGAACCTATCAGCGTAAAGGATTTGGCTAAAAGAATATGCGATTTTAAGCAGCAGTTCACGCAGTTCGGTGGTGTTAGGCCTTTCGGAGTTTCATTACTTATAGCAGGGATAGACGAGAAACCGAGGTTGTACGAAACCGATCCAAGCGGTGCACTGCTTGAATACAAGGCTACAGCAATAGGTGCCGGAAGGAATGTAGTGATGGAATTCTTTGAGAAGGAATACAACGGTAATATGAGCTTGGAAGATGCAACGGTAAAGGCAATGATTGCCATGGGTAAGGCTATAGAGAGCGAGTTGGTTTACGATGGGATAGAGGTCGGAGTCATAAATGTCGATGATAAGGTTTTTAGGATTCTTAGTGTTGATGAGGTAAGGGGGTTTGTGGATAGGGCGAACGAGGTTATAAGGAAGGAACTTCAGAGGTGAACTTCATGGTCTCGCTTGAGAAGGCAGTGATTGCAAGGGTTAAGAAGGGTGGAGAGGTTTTCGAAGTCTTGGTTGATCCTTACGTGGCGAGGGATCTTAAGGAAGGGAAGGATGTAGATTTTGAGAAGCTTATGGTTGTTGAGGAGGTTTTTAAAGATGCAAAGAAGGGTGAGAGGGCATCCAAGGAAGAACTTTTAAAGTTCTTCGGGACATCCGACATAAGAGCGATCGTCAAGAAGATAATAATGGAAGGCGACGTTCAGATTACGGCTGAGCAGAGGAGAGAGATGTTTGAACAGAAGAAGAGACAGATCATAGATTATCTCAGAAGGAATGCGGTCGATCCAAGAACGAATGCACCCCATCCTCCTTCAAGAATCGAGATGGCTTTGGAGCAGGCAAAGGTTCACATAGACATATTTAAGCCTGTCGAAGCCCAGATAAAGGATATCGTGAAGGCTTTGAAGAAGATCTTACCGATGAAGTTCGAAGAGATAGAGATAGCGATAAAGGTTCCTCCAGAACATACCGGGAAAGCCATATCTGCATTGTATTCGTTTGGAAACGTTTTAAAGGAGGAGTGGCAGAGAGATGGAAGCTGGATATGCGTGATGAGGATTCCGGCCGGGCTTCACGGAGATCTGCTCGACCTTCTTGGAAGGGTTACCAAGGGCGAAGCTCTGACTAAGATACTTAAGAGGGGGTGATTTGGTGGAGGTTGGTAGGGAGATAGTTCTCCCGGGAGATCTCTTGTCAACAAATCCGAAGACAGCGGGCTCAAACACCTATGTGGATGGTAACAGGGTTTATGCGAGCGTCTTGGGTTTGATGGACAAAACAGAGACGACTGTTAAAGTAATACCTTTGAAAGGGAGGTACGTTCCCTCTGTAAACGATACTGTGATAGGTATAGTCAAGGAGGTTTCTGCAAACGGATGGATAGTAGACGTACTCTCACCTTACATAGCCTTTCTCCCCACAACGGAAAATCCTAACATGAAACCCAATAAGAAGCCGAACGAGATACTCGACATAGGAGACACGATAATAGCTAAAGTCATGAACATAGATCCGAAGATGAAAGTTACCTTGACCATGAAAGATAAGCTGTGCAGGCCGATAAGGATCGGAAGGGTAGTAGTGATAAATCCAACCAGGGTTCCGAGGGTGATTGGAAAGAAGGGTAGCATGATAAAGCTTTTGAAGTCAGAGCTGGACGTTCAGATAATAGTCGGTCAGAACGGTTTGATTTGGATAAATGGGGATAGAAGGAAGGTTTCAATAGCAGAGGAGGCGATATACATAATCGAAAGGGAAGCTCACACAGAAGGCTTGACAGACAGGATTGCGAAGTTCATCAAGAAGAGGAAGGTTGAGATCGGAGATAAAGAGGTGAAGCATGCTGATAGTTAACGGTAAGAGGTTGGACGGTAGGGGATTCGATGAACTCAGACCCATCAAGATCGAAGCAGGAATTTTGAACAGAGCAGACGGATCATGTTATCTGGAGATGGGAGGAAACAAGGTTGTGGCAGCTGTTTATGGGCCGAGAGAAGTCCATCCAAAGCATTTGGAAGATCCAAGCAAGGCTATAATCCGTTACCGTTACAGCATGGCCCCCTTCAGCGTTGAGGAGAGGAAGAGACCTGGACCAGATAGAAGGAGCATAGAGATATCTAAGGTCAGTAGAGAGGCCTTGGAACCAGTGATAATGAAAGAACTATTTCCCCGTTCATCGATAGACATATTCGTCGAGGTTTTACAGGCAGATGCCGGTAGCAGGACAGCTTGCCTTAACGCTGCAAGCGTCGCTCTTATAGATGCAGGAATTCCGATGAAGGGTGTCGTTACATCCGTGGCGGTAGCGAAGGTTGATGGGATACTTGTTCTCGATCCCATGAAGGAGGAAGATTACTACGGAGAAGCGGATGTCCCTTTTGCCTTCCTCATAAGAAACGGAAAGATTGAATCTATAACTCTTCTTCAGATGGATGGAAAGTTGACGTTTGAAGAGCTCAAGATGGCCTTGGAACTTGCTAAGAAGGGTGCCATGCAGATTTACAAGCTTCAAAGGGAAGCCATAATCAAGAAGTACATAAAAGAGGAGGTGATCGAATGAGCGAAATTTTAATGGAGGTAAGAAAGGATTATGTCCTTTCTAAGCTTAGGGATGGTGAGAGGATTGACGGTAGAGCTTTTGATGAGATAAGACCTATCGAGATGAAGGCTGGGTTGATAAAGAAGGCTGAAGGTTCGGCTTACGTCAAGCTTGGAAATACACAGGTTGTGGCGGGTGTGAAGATGCAGGTGGGTGAACCCTTCCCAGACACGCCAGACCAAGGTATAATAATAACCAACGCTGAATTGGTTCCTTTGGCATCACCGACTTTTGAACCGGGCCCACCAGATGAGAATGCTATAGAGCTTGCAAGGGTCGTAGATAGGGGGATAAGGCACAGTGAGGCTGTGGATTTGAAGAAGTTGTGCATAGAGGAAGGATCAAAAGTCTGGATGATATTCATAGATATATGGGCACTCGATGACGATGGCAATCTGATGGATGCATCGGCTTTGGCTGCAATTGCAGCCTTGCTTAACACAACGGTTCCGGCTGAGAGGTTTGAAGTTGGTGAAGACTTTCCTCTGCCAGTTAAGAACTTGCCGATTGCCATAACATCTTTGATTTACGAGGACAAAATTCTGGTTGATCCTTGTATGGATGAGCTTAGCGTAGGGAAAAATACAATTACCATAACGACGGATCAGGATGACAACATAGTTTCGATTCAGAAGAGTGGGCCATTTTTGCTAAGTGAGAAGGCTTTTGAAGATGTTTTGAAGGTAAGCATAAGGAAGGCGAGAGAGGTCAGGAGAATTTTGGCTGAGGTCTAAAATTCTAGTTTTAATTGTATTCACCCATTCTCTGGGTTCTGGTAGATGTGCGAATTTGTTCTAATTCATGGATACACATCAACCTTCATCCCCATTTACGACGGAGACCCGACTTACTCCGCCTTTTGACGGATTCATCGAATC
>CAZUUE010000029.1:0-7312 GCA_964623695.1 uncultured archaeon | reverse complement strand
CTTTTAAAAGTATAAATAATTTAAAGAAGCCACGAGATTCCATCTATTTTTATTCAATATGCTTTATATTTTCACACGGTCAGTAGATGACAAAGTTGGCAACCAAGTTAAATTTATAAAAGTGCTTTAAATACTTGATTGCCAAAACTTGAACTTTGTCATCTACTGTAAAGGGCGAGGAGGTCAGAAAACATGTTAAGCTAAATCGAAAGGTAAAGCTCCAGCGACATCGTCTACATCCAAACCTTCAATTAGAGGCTTTGATCTCGAAGGTTTCTCGCATTCGTATTCCACAGACTTCTCTTCGAACGGTTTAAGCTCAAATTCCCAAGATCTCAAGTTATCACAGACATCGTAAAGTCTGAAAATCCTCTTACACCTACCGAAGTTCGAAACTACTATCTTAACCTTCCTTCCCTCAACAGACTTTTCAACGTAAACCTTACCAGTCAATCTGGCTATGACCTTACTAACATCTATCTCATCCCTTTCAAGTATCTCGGAACATCTCTTGGCAATCATGGGTATGATCTTAAGGAGAGCCTTTTCCTTCTTCTTTCTCTCTTGAACTGTCCTTTTCCTATCCAAGAAAGTTTTGAGTTTTCTTCCAACCTCCTGTAAAGCCAAACGCGTTTCTTCAACTATTTCGGGAATTTCGGCGATTGCTTCCTTCGATTCGGACGTGTAAGGGACGTTTGTCGATGCTAAGTGTATCATCAACACCATCGGAGCGTTTGGAAACTTGTCTTGGTGGACACCATAAGATTTCCAATTGACGCTTTCAACAGCCTTTGTCAGTGCACATCCGCCCTGTTGATACAAAAGAGGAATTCTGTTGGCAAACCTCATCAGAGTAAATCCATCGGACTTCACACCGTAAGCCAAACCAACCTCAATCAAAAATGGATTTCCAGAGTAAACCTTAGGCTTCCTCGAAACGGCACATACGAACTCAGGCTTAAACTTCATCAGACTCTTGATTATTAGCTCCTCACCTATCGGAGATAGACAGTCCGTTGGGGGTGGGAGTAGATTTGTCTCTTTAAAGGCTTCCATCAATCTAGCGGCTTCATCTCTAGTCAAATTCCTCGGATCTTTGTTCGGGATACCGGATTTAGCAAGGATCTCCTCGGCGATCTTTTCACCGACCCTTGAAAATTCCCTTTTTAGAAATTCCTTCAAACTCCTCGATCTCGTATCCTTAAGCATCTTTAAAAGAGTTCCCAGTTCTATTCCATGTGGATGAGGCTTTATCGCTTTTGGAATCTTTGGAAGCTCGTAGCTGACTCTTTCAAATTCGTGAATCTGCCCATCGGGTTCTATGAACATTATCCTTACGTGTGGATTGACTATGGATGTCTGCCTTAAGTACTCATGAACACTTCGCCTTCTACCTTTAACGTAATAGCCTTCAACTTCAAGTTCAATTCTTGTTCCTCTTAACCTATGCCAGTCTACTTGCTGTTGTGAAACTACTTCTGGCTCGTTTCTCTTCGTATCGATTAGCAATTCAAATCTCCAAGCCTTTTCCTTTGGAGATATCTTCGAAATAACTACTGTAGGTTTTCCAGTTGTTAGCTGAGCATATAACACTGCAGAGCTTATACCTAAACCTTGTTGACCTCTGCTCTGCTTTAGAACGTGAAATCTCGAACCATAGAGAAGTTTTCCAAAAATCTTTGGAATTTGGTGCTCTACTATCCCCGGTCCGTTATCTTCAACTACTATTCTGTAAACCGATTTGTCAACTCTCGTAATTCTGACTAATATGTCTGGTAAGATTCCAGCTTCCTCGCATGCATCAAGAGAATTATGACATAGAATAGGACCAAAGCCCGCAGTGAAGTTTTCACAATCTGGAACACTTAAGTCGTAAACCCAATCCTTATCGTAATCAATTTCTTCGATCTTTTTAACAGTTAAACAGCCTAAATCTCCATCTAATAGATGACCATCAAATAAATCAACGTCTTTACCTTGAAGACTGTCAATGAAAACGAATTTCTGATTACTTCTACTTATGCTGTATCTCAGCTTTGGATCGTTGCAACTGGCTATAACCTCTACCGGTATCTTAGAAGTGCGCGCAAATTTCTGCTTAACATAGATGTAAAACGTATATGACTTCGAAAACTTTATCCTTTTGCCGTATATTATTCTTTCTTCGCCATCGAAACATTTCAAGCTGTAATTTAATCCAAGGGATGACAGCAAATACTGCATGTCAATAGCCAGCCACTTACTTGAAGTTGCGAAGATAACCCTTTCATGCTTAATATCTTTAAATCTCTTACCGTTTATGAAAATCTTCGTTATCTCTTTTGTGGGGTAACCGTCTCCAGCCAAGTATGCTATTAAAAATGCTTCTCTATACTCTTTATTCATCTGAAATACGATAGGTGGAATTCTCTTGGTTTTTGCATGATCACCAACCTTTAAAATATATTTTAAAATAAATCCCAACGTTTTACTTTGAATGCATACATTTACAGCGGTTTCATGTGATTTTACAGAAGGTTCAATTCCAAACAGTCGTCTAATCAAATTAACCGTATAGTCTATCAGCTTCTTTTCATGAGAACCAAACGATAGAACTGCTCTTGTAAGATCTTTGAGAATTGAACCTTTAGCCACGAATAAGCCTAAGAACTCGGCAAGTTTCCTATTTACACTTAGTCTGCATTTGAGTTTGTATTTACTCATTTTGTAGCCAATATAACAGTTGTAAAACAACTTTCGTTTGTCTTTGGGTAGTTCCCTCAACAATTCGATGGGCATTGAATCACATTTCTTGAAATCATTAATTCGTCTTCTTTCAACATTAAGATTTACCTTATCTATTATCTTTTTAATTTTATAAATTCTGACTTTTTTTGTTAACTCTTTGGGTAGCTTTAGAATCTCTTCGATTAAGTTGATTTCTTTTATTTTATCGCAATTCCACGGCTTTCTTGGTACAACAATCCAATCACCTTCTTTTAGCTCTGAAACCTTTACAGGCTTGATCTTTCCGTCTACAATCGTAAATACAGAGTGATAATCCGTTAAATCGACGAATCGACCGCCCTTAAGCCTAACTCTGTATATCTTGCTGTTAACTTTATGTCTAAACAGCGTTGAAACTCTCCTAAATTCCAGCCTATACCTTGAATCAAAGCTCAACACTTCAAATTCATCAAATACCCTGAGTTTTTCGAGATCTCCTCTTCTTTCGACGAACCTTTTATACTTTTCAAATTGTTCATCTATCAGCTTCCCAATTTCAACTATCTTAACGCCATCGTATGTTTTGACTATTATTGGAGTATCCCAGGTTACACTGTTGTCAACAGCCTCCTTTACACACGTGACCAATGCCTTTGCCGGATTTGAGTAACCCAGTATGTGCCTGTTCTTTTCAAAGAATTCGGAAACGCTTATCTCTCTCGGTCTCTCCATATTTCGGCACCTATCACGGTTTGAGTCTTTGTGACACCATTTAATCCCCTTATCGTGTCAACTGTATCGTTAAGCTCCGCCAGATCTTTAGCCTCAACTATAACGATGAAGTCGAACTCACCAAATACGTGTATAACATCTCTAACGTTTTTAACATCTTTAACAGCCATGTAAAAATCCTTCTCTCTCCCAGGTTGAACGTTCACCATCGTAACGGCAATCACCATGATGAATTTTCTCCGAAACGTTAGATAACACTTTTGATCGAGAGAAGGAAAGAGAGAATCAGAAGCGAGATGTAGGAAAATGAGATCTTGATACAGATCTTATCGACGTAACTTATGAAGTTGCAAAAACTGTCCCCAACGACTCTCGCAAAAACTTCCCTCTTCGAATACCTAACTTCGCAATCTTCAAGTTTCAATTTAAAACATTCTCTCAAGATATCGAAGATGACTCTGTCCCTCTCATCCGATCCAACTGGCAAGTATATGAACTTCGTGCTTATACCAGTCTTCGAATGGTTGTCGGTTGAGGCTACCGTTGCCTTAAAACCGTTCCTCTCACAAAAGTCTTCAATCTCCATCCTAAATTTTAAATCGACGTTGTTCCCATCGAATATAACGATGGCATGCTTCTCACCGTAATCTAACAACAACACGGCAACCCCACACATGCTCTTGGTCTCAACTTCAAACTTCTTAAACGCATACTTTAGATTGCAAGGCTCACTCTCAACCTTCAAACCTTCACGTATCAGATATCTCAATTCCTTCAAATCTGGTTCGAAGTCTTTGCAGTAAGCGCTGTGGGAATCTATGATCATGGCTTCGTCGACATTCAGATCGAACGGCAGATCGTCTATACATTCCTTACCTATTATAAACATGAGTTTAACCTTATCGAACGGAAAAACCCTTATCAGGTATCTCTTACCTTCAACCTCGTAAGGTTTCATGGGTAAAACTCTCTCGCCGTTGCAGTCGATAGATCCAAGTATCTTTTTAACCTCCTCATAGCTAACTGGATTCAGTGCGTGGTTAGTTGGGCTGTGTATGTAAAAGGTGTTATCCATGGAGTTTATCTCGCAAACCAACCTCGCACCTCCAACGTTCCTGAGGGGGCCTGGATGGAAAGATGTCGTTATGAGTCTTGCTCGACCAAACTCGATGCACTTGACCCATCCCCCGAACTCAACAAACCTCTCCTTCAGAACAGCCTCGAAGAATCTTGGATCGTTCGTAAGCCATGAAAGAAGAAAACCCTTAAAGTACCTCCTAAGGTTAAAGCCATCAAGATTTCTATTTATAATAATTATAAAAATAAGACCCATCACAACACCAATGACGATCTTAGGAGACGGAGAAATTGGAAGGGAGTTAAGAAAAGAGAAAACTCCGACCTTGATCAAGCCTGATTCAGATGTGAAGTACAGGACGGTCATCAACACAAAAGATACAAATATACCGGCAATTGGATCTGTTCTCAGCAGTCTTGAAATTGCATTTATCATGACGACTACGAACATTATAAACGTTAGGAAGAACGTAAACTTTTTCAGATCGAATCTGACCTTCAGTATCGGCATCGAAATCGCAAGTCCAATTGAAAAGATGGCAAATTTTAAGAGATCAACAAATCTATGTCCAACGATTATTATTATCACGAGCGTTATCAACGACGATAGCATGCTCGGCGTCGAGAAAGTTATCTTGTGAAGTCTCTCAAGACCTCCAACCCTCATACCATCAATCTCATCAGTTTCAATCCTTCAACGAATCCAAACTTTCCCTTCCTGCAACTGAACTCATCGAACCTCTTGACATCATCCCTCTTAAACCCGAACAACGTGAATGGGACGGGATCATCTGTGTGCGTCCTTAGTTTAACCGGAGTCGGATGATCTGGAATTATCATAACTCTAAAATCCTCAAGGTCTATCCTGTCGATTATGTATCCTACAATCTTCTCATCGTAGATCTCTATCGCCTCCACCTTTCTTTCAACATCACCTTCATGACTAACTTCGTCTATACCCTCAACGTGAAGCATGACGAAGTCGTGATCCTTTGTGGCTTTAAATGTTGCCTTTGCCAACCCCTTGTAGTTAGTGTTTATGTATCCAGTCACACCCTCAACTTCGATCACATCCATACCCAAACCCCTGCCAATTCCCATTATCAGATCGACCTCAGAGATCATCGCAGCCTTCAATCCGTACATATCCTTAAACCTTGGAAAACTTGGAATTCTACCTCCACCCCAAATCCAGACCATGTTTGCTTTTTCCGTAAACTTTGGAACAACACCTTTTGAGATCTCCATGAGCTCAATCAGAAGCTCCGAGAGTTCACAACCCTTTGGCAGATGATCATGTATAGATTTACCTATTATGTCATGTGGAGGTGTCGTTTTAACTTTGCAACCATCCTTGTTTACCACCAACAATCCCCTGTAACTCCTTCCACTGTAAAACCTTACAAATTCTGGAATCTCACTGTTCAAAGCCTTGAATATCTTTTTGGCGATGCTATCTTCTATCTTACCACCACTGTAATCAACCATAACACCGTTGTCAACCTTAACGATGTTGCATCTGAACACGATCTTACCCCTTATACCTCTGGCCAAAGCTTCTATCGGCCCCCTTCCGGTGTAGTACTTCTTTACATCAATTCCCAATATCGTTAAATTTGCGATGTCGCTTCCAGGTTCAAACCCCTTCGGAATAGTCCTTGCAATTCCGCAACATCCTTCTTTTGTAAGAAAATCGATGTTAGGTTTGTCTGCAACTTCCAAAGGTGTCTTGTTTCCAAGTTTTTCAATTCTCCAATCCGCCATCCCATCTGGGATTAGCAGAAGGTACTTCATGGCTTGAGCTTTTTGAATCAATTAATTTTAGTTTCGATAAGCTTTTATGTTTCAACACAGAACGTAAACGGGGCCCGTGGTCTAGGGGTTATGACGTCGCCTTCACGAGGCGAAGGTCGAGGGTTCGAATCCCTCCGGGCCCACTGCTATTGATTTTACCAAGCTTTAAATATTCTAATACTTTTATTTCGAAAAAGGCTGATAGATTTTTGATATATCGCTTAGCTAGCTCAACTATGTTTTTATCTACGTATAGTGTTAAATTCACTTTATTGCTTTTTGGCTTAGACATATTATCTCCATGTGGAGATAAAATAAAAGCCTTTTGAAGATAAATAATTTAGCTTTAGCTATAAGGCTCTGGTAACAAAAGAAAAGAAGTGTAGTACTATATAAGAGTAAATAAATAATTTTCTTTTTCTTTAAATAATCTTTATTAATCACCATTAACAATTACTTTAACAACCACAGTCCTAACTCTTTGGATGTTATCATGATGTGACAGTCGGAAGTTATATAACATAATAAGTTATCAACAATTAGTATGGATCAAATTAAAGAGATCCTAACGATTGTCAAAGAGGTCTTGGGTATAGTCAAAGAAGTAAAAACACATACTGCTAAGCTTGAAGAACTTGAGAAGAAGACAGATGAACTCAGTAAAAGGCTTGAACTCCTTGAGGCTAAGATTGATAAAATTGGCAATGACGTAGCAATAATCAAAGAGCGCTTAGACGTTTGGGGAGAAATAATGAAGTTGAAAGAGGCTGTTTCAAAAATTGAAGAGAAGTTAAAGGCTTTATAACTTAATCTGTTTAATCAACTCCTCAAGCTTAACATTTTCTGGAACTAAATTAACATCCTTCCAAGCCATCATGTATTGATCGTATATCCCAGATGGCTGTTTTTCCGTCATAGCTCTGCACGTCTAAACTTCCCGTGTTGTGAGCCGTTACAATTTTTCATAGAAAAACATAGAAATATATTGAAATTTTGCTGACGT
>CAZUUE010000028.1:0-7356 GCA_964623695.1 uncultured archaeon | reverse complement strand
GGATGCAAACATCCTAATGAGAGAGAGAAAATTTTGGCACATAGACATAGACCCCTTTGGATCCCCTGCTTATTTCATGGATTCTGCAGGATTTTCGGTTAAGAAGTATTTAAGTGTCACTGCAACCGATACGGCGGCATTTTGCGGTTCGGCAACAGAATCTGGATTGAGGAAGTATCTCGTGTTTGTTGAGATGACGGACATTTACTGGGAAGTTGGATTAAGGGCTTTAGTGGGATACATAGCAAGAGAACTTGCCAAGTACGAGAAGGGAATTAACGTTTTGATCTCGTGGGTCAAGGAACATTATTACAGAGTTCATTTAATGGTTAGAAGGTCACTCAAAGCATCTAAAGAAACTGTTAAGAGGTTAGGTTACATGCTCTATTGTCCCAAATGTCTGAACAGGGATTTCATAAGGATTGGTGAGTGCTTAGAGATGTGCGACTGCGGTGGGAAGTTTAAGGTCTATGGGCCTATTTGGCTTGGAAGTTTAAAGGATGACAACCTTGTAGATGAGATCTTGAAATTTGCGGACGGCGATGTAAGGGAGTTTGTTGAGGCAATAGCACATGAAATCGACTCACCCTACGCATACAATGTCCATGCATTGTCAAGAGTCTTAAAGATAAATCCACCAAAGATTGAATGGATATTGAAAAACCTGAAAGATTTGGGCTATAAAGCTTCAAGAGTTCACTACTCTGGGATAGTCTTTAAAACAGATGCAAGAATTGATGATTTAAGATCACTGTTTGATACCCAGTATAGATTTGGATGATCTCTTTATCCTTCTCCTTCTCTTTCCATTAGAGAAATACTTTTGATTTGGACCTGGTTTTTTGTAGAATTGCCATTTTGTTGGAACCAATCTATACTCGTTGCTATTCCTCTTTTTTATCTTAACCCATGTGACACTTCCAGTCTTACCCATGTTATCCCATTTTCACGGTTAGCATAAAAGTCTTTTGATGTCAGGTAACAATCAAGGCACGATCTTCAAGGATGTTAAAGTTAAGTAGTTAATGAATCGTGTGAACTAAAACTAACCCCCTAAGAATTTTATAACAGTTTAACCTCTCTCAGAGCATGAAGCTTGTAACCTGTGGTTTACCCTATGCGAATGGAAAGGCACACATAGGTCATTTAAGAACGTACATTCCAGCAGACGTTTATGTTCGCTATCTCAGGATGATGGGTGAGGATGTTCTATTCATATGTGGTAGTGATTGTCATGGAACACCGATAGTCGTGAACGCTGAGAAAGAAGGAGTAACTCCGAAGGAGCTTGTCGATAGGTATCATGAACACTTTCAAAAGGTCTTTAAAGAGCTATGTATAGAGTTTGACTTTTACGGAAGGACAGATGCGGAGTACAATCATAAGAGGACTCAAGAGATCGTGAAGAGATTGATAGAAAATGGATACATATATTCAAAAGAGATAGATCTTGCGTACTGTCCAAAGTGCGATAGATTTTTGCCCGACAGATACGTAGAGGGAATTTGCCCATACTGCGGTGCGATTGCGAGAGGTGACGAATGCGATCAGGGTTGCGGTAGGCATCTTGAGCCTGGTGAGATCTTAGAGCCTAGATGTAAGATATGTGGTAGTATGGCAATATTTAAGAGACAGAAGCACTACTTTTTCAAACTTACAGCCTTCAAGGACTTTCTCATGGATTATCTGGAGAGACTGGAGGGAACATCGAATGCCATAAACTACGCGAAAGAGTGGGTTAAAAGAGAGTTAAAGGACTGGTGCGTGACTAGGAATTTAGAATGGGGTGTTAAATTTCCTGGAGAAGACTTGGTCGTTTACGTTTGGGTGGATGCTCCAATAGGCTACGTATCGTTTACAGAAGAAGCTTGCAAGATATTTGGATGTGACTGGGAAAACGTATGGAAGGATGGAGAGATAAGGGATATAGTTCACTTCATAGGTTTGGACATAGTTTACCATCACTGCATATTTTGGCCGGCTATGCTTAAAGGTGCCAGCTACTCACTCCCCAAGGCTGTCGTTGCGAGTGGAATGGTGAAGGTTGAGGGCAAAACTTTTTCAAAGAGTAGGGGATACGTTGTTTGGGTTGAGGATGACTATTTGAACAGGGGATTTCATCCAGATTATCTCAGATATTACATAGTTAGCTATACGTCCCATGAAAAGGATTTGAACTTCTCTTGGAGGATTTTGAAGGAAAAGGTAAACAATGAACTGATAGGGACATTTGGCAATTTTATATATAGAGTCCTTCACTTTTCATGGAAGAACTTTGGAGAGATAAGGATGAGGGTTGATGATGAGATACTCAATAAGATCGGTGAGGTTAAAGATAAAATTGAAGGGTCTTTGAAGGTTTGGGAGTTTAAGGAGGTTTGTGATTCCTTTATGGAGCTTGCAAAATTTGGAAATGAATACTTCCAGTCAAATAAGCCTTGGGAAATGATTAAAATTGATAGGGAGATGTGCGAAAGGATTTTGGCAAACGCAATTCAGCTTGTCAAAGCTTTGATAATATTTGCCTATCCCGTGATGCCCAAAAGTATGGAAAAGATTTCGAGATCGATCGGCTTGGATGTAAGATCTTCCAAGCTCGAAGATGCTCTCGTTGTTGACGATATCGTGAAGTTAAGCAAACCTGATTTACCTTTCAAGAAGATTGAAGATAAAGAGATAGAAGATGTGGAGGGAGTCATGATGGAGAGAATTGAAGGGAAGAAACTTGTTGATATAAAGGAATTTGAAAAGCTGGATATAAGAATTGGGAAGATCCTGAGGGCTGAGAAGGTAAAGGGTAGTAAGAAGTTGATCAGAATGGATGTGGATGTTGGAGAGGTTAGACAGATAGTCGCTGGAATTGCTGAGACATACAAGCCAGAAGATCTGATTGGTAAGTATGTCCCAGTCCTTTTGAATGTAAAACCAGCAAAGATAATGGGTGTGGAAAGTAGGGGGATGTTGTTAGCTGTGGATGTTGAAGGTAAGGCTGTGCTGTTGAAACCGGAAAGAGAAGTTCCAGTAGGATCGAAGGTAAGATGAAACATGTGGAGTTTAAGGAGAGATATAAGGATCTACTTTTAAGTGGAAGGAAGAAGGTTACCGTTAGGGTTCAGTGTTACGTTAAGGAGGGGGACGAGGTCTTTGTTCACTGCGGGGGGAAGATCGTTGGAACAGCTAAGATAACGAAAATTGAAGAGAGGAGTTTAGATGAGATAGATGAACGTATTGCAAAGGCGGATGGATTTGAAAGTAAGGATGAACTGATAAATGAGATAAGAGAGATCTATGGAAATCCAAAAAGGTTGTACGTAATATGGTTCAACTTCAAACCTTTTAAGAAAGAGATAGATCCTCATGCGATGTATTACGAGGATAGGGATCTTGTTGAGATCGCAAAGATCGCTCTTGAGAATCTTAATTTAAGTCAAGATGACAGAAAGATATTGGAAATATTCCTAAAAACTCAGAGTATAAGGAAGACGGCGATGAAGATCGGAGGTATAAAGAAGAGAGGCATCGTTAGAAAAGTTTTAAGAAGGTGTTTAAATGATTTGAGAAAGAAGGGTTTGATTTAGATTTTTATTCATATTTAATATAAATTTAAAATATAAAATTTTAAAAATAAGTAATATCATAATTTTAATTGGCAAGATCTTGACATGACATTTCGTACTTTCAACGAGTTTATTTCTGAAACTCAATTTGTTACTTATCTCCGTGTTAAGTGTTTAAATCAAAAAATTTATCTCATCACTCTCTATTTCGTAGTACCACTTCTTAAGGTTGTACTCTGGGAAAGCTGATCTTATGATCGTTAGAACTCTTTTAAAGTCTCCATCGATTCTTTCAATGCTTAACTTTATCACGTTTAAAGAAAAAGTGTACAGCATCTGATTGACGGAGGACGAGAAGATGGCACCGTTAAATACTGATACTATGCTTAAGTTTTCGTTGTAACGCGTTAAGTTGACTATCCTAGGAAATAGCTCTAAAAGCGCTTTCTCTGAGAAAACTATCGAGTAGAAATCTAAACCAAGAAAGACAGCCAGAATCTTCCCCTTTCTTTCTCCAATTATGTTTCCCAGTCTTCCAGCTATCAAAGGTGCGGATTCAGAATCCTTGAACTTCTTTGAAAGTAAAGATAAGACTTCAACATCTTTAAGAACGTCTCTCCTGAGAACTCTTCTCAAATACTCTAAAAATGTAACGTGTGCGTCTATAAAAGAAACTATCAAGATATCGTCGTAATAACCCTCAACCTCCTTGAGGTACCTGTAAACGATCATCTCAACTTCTGTTCCAACCTCGTATTCGATGAGCGACGGTGTAAGTTTCTTTGATGACTCTGCAAATATCTGAAGGGGGTTCATACTACCATCCTTAAAATCTCAACAGCTTTTTCAAGATTCTCAAGATCCTCGCTTATCTCAAGCAATCTCTTTATCTCATCCACTATCAACATTTCAAGTAACCTACCGCTGTATTCTCCAAAAAGCTTGTTCACAAACTCTTTAAATCTCTTTGGATCTCTGTATGCAAGCTCAAATCCGGCATTCGCATTCAACTTAAGATGAACCTCAAGCAACTTTTCCAAAGCTGGATTTGCCCTTCTAGTTGCTCTCTTAACAGCCTCAACCATCATGTCTTCGGGATTACCTATCATGTATCTCCACCCCATTTGAAGTTATCTCAAATCTATAAATTCTCTTTGAATGATTTGAAGCCCTAGATTTAAGAACGAGTATCCTTCTGACCATCTCTCCATCTTCAAAATCGTAGCTGAGCATTATCATGTTATCTGCAAGCGTACTTAATCCTGTTTTCGGCAGATCCGTCGTTCTTCCATCTACATTCAGAGTTATCATTGTAGCTATCCCCTTCTCCCTAATCATGAGTTGCAGGTACCTTATCATCTTTGAAAGTTCACTTTCGTCCATGTTGTTTTCAAGGGAGTTGTAGCTGTCTATGAACATTGCAATCGGTTTTTCCCTTTCAACTATTTCCTTAAGTTTAACAAAGACGTTTATAGGGCTTTCGGATTCTGGAATTAAAGATCTGATTATCAAATTATTCTTAACATCGTTAAACTTCATACCGTAGTTCCTCATAGCTCTGAGTATGCTTTCAACGGATTCTTCAAAAGTTATAAAAACGGACTTTTGACCTTTTAAAGCATTTGAAAATGTGAAATGAATTCCAAACGTTGTCTTTCCTGTTCCAGTGTTTCCGGCAATAACCGTTACCGATCCTCTATACACTCCACCATCCATGATTTGATCAAGCTTGGGAATTCCCGTCGTTACTTTTTCAAGCCAGATCTCTTCAACGCTTTCAAGTACCGGAATCTCAAAGAATTCTATACCGTTATTTGTTATAGTGTATTCATACTGAGGCTTCTCAATCTTCCTCCTTCTCATCTTTGGAATCTCAAGAACCCTTCTGTAATGCTCACCGTACTTCACATACCTTAAAACCATAACGCCATCCACGACAAACTCCTCAACTCCAAACCCAATTTCCTCCTTTCCAATCGGCTTCTCAGCTATTAGTAATGCTACCGATCCCTTCTTTTTGATCAAAGATCCAAGGGATGCATGTAAGAAAGATCTTACGTATTCTGGATCTATCAGACTTGTCAAAGCCGTTATAGAATCTATTATGATCAGATCTGGATTAAAGATTACGAACTCCTCTATCATGAGCTTTACCTGAGCATCGAATGCATCCTTCCCAACCGCAAAGAGATCGATGAATTTAAACCTTGACTCATCGAAACTCCAACCAAACTTTTCAATCGTTCTCATGTAATCCTCCTTAGGTTCGTTAAGAGATACAAAGAGCACCCTTTTACCTCTGTCAAGCTCGTACTTTGCTATTGCAGACGTTAATATTGTTTTACCCGTTCCAGGTTCACCTACAATGAGTATCATCGAGCCCGATGGAAATCCGTTTGGTATTATCCTACTGAACATGAATTCGATCGATTTCATGGAGCTCGTTTAGATTATGATGCTTATAATCTTTGTTGTCTTAATTCATCCAAGAGGGTGCAGGCTTGGCAGATGTCTTTTGGTGTCGGTTCTCCACATCTCTTACACATCTTCAGTTCGATCTGTGGAAACATCTCTCTAAGGCATGGAATGAGGGTTTCAAAGCTCCTCATGATTGAATATTTCCTTCCAGGATACTTGTTCTCAAACTCATATATGAAATCTCTAATCATAGCTCTAACTGGAAAATGGCTGTATGGACATTCGTTCATATCCATCGGAAGGTTATTGATCAGTCCGTAAACGACGATGTCCTTCTCGTAAACCTCTCTAAAAGGCTTTATTCTCATAACCAAACCTTTCTGAACTCTTTGGGGTATCAATCTAGCCAATCTCTCTATGTCCGCTTGAACGAAGTTCAGCAAGATTGTCTGAACCTCATCATCCAGATTGTGCCCCGTTGCAAGCTTAGTTGCACCAAGATCCCTTGCCGTTCTATTTAAAAGATACTTCCTAAAGACACCACAGTAAGTACAGGGCTTCTTATTCCCAATCTTCACCATCTCATCCAAAGTTATACCAAACTCATCCTTAAAAGAGACTACGATATGTTCAATTCCAAGTTCTGAAGTTATCTTTTTAGCTATCTTCACGGTTGGAGGTCTGTAACCCTCGATTCCTTCATCTATCGTTATCGCAAAGATCTCGACATCTCTCCTATCCTTTAAAAACTTGTGAAGGACGTAAGTTAGGGCTACACTATCCTTACCACCACTCAAAGCTATCGCAATCCTATCACCACTCTCTATCATTTTAAACTTCTTTATCGCATACTTAACCTTTCTTTCAAAGTAATCCGTAAAGTGTTTCGAGCAGAGATGAAGATTTGCATGTCTTATAAACGTCACGGCGGGCTTCTTACATCTATCACACTTTATCACATATCGAGTATTTGACAATACTTTTAAGCTTAGCCTTTTGTAGTTTAACAGATTGGATGCATGTCTTAACGGTTTAACAGTGTCTTACGTAGCAGTAACTGTTATAAACATCTTCTCTTTGCTGTTACCCTTAGCTCGAAGCGTCGAAGCCTTACAGCTAAATGCTGTCAAATTAATCTTTAGAACAGGGGAAACACTATGATTTGCTCCTGATGAACCTTGAAGAGTTTAGGCTGACACGTCTCGAAGTAAGTGTATCTAACTTATTGTCCGAATTCGATTCGTTTATAAAATCGTTGCTTGCAAAACCTCTTTCAAAGCGAGGATACGCAAGGGGGTGGCGGGAGGGGGGGGTTGTTGGCGGTAGTTTTAAACTGACGGTGTGAACGAAAAGCATTTATTATATAATCATACCAAAACAT